>NZ_JBALOZ010000193.1:6389-7731 GCF_036965125.1 Bacillus sp. JJ1503 | reverse complement strand
AAACCTTAAGTTGATGGTGATTGCCGATGAAAATATTAATTGTAAAATTATCCGAAGCAGATTTTGAAAGATTATTTACATTTGAAGTGGAGAACAGAGCTTTTTTCGAAACGATGGTTCCAAGCCGCGGAGATGATTACTATGAATATAATACCTTTAAATTGAAGAATGAAGCCTTGCTAGAAGAACAAGATCTGGGGGTATCTCATTTTTATTTAATTAAAGGTGAAAACGGCTCTATTCTAGGAAGAATCAATTTAGTCGATATTGACCCAGTTGAAAGTGTTGGATCTGTTGGTTATAGAATTGGAGAGGCACACACAGGGAAAGGCATTGCTAATCATGCGCTCAAAATGCTGCTAGAGGCAGCTCCCGAACTAGGAGTAAAGTGCATTAAAGCCATGACCGCGACATATAATGCAGCTTCCCAAAAGGTTTTGGAAAAGAACGGATTTATTCAAAGAGCGGCAAGTGAGGAAGAACTTAATATGAATGAGGAGAATGAATTTATTTATTATATTTGGAGCAAAGAAGATTCGATTGTGTTGGCCGATTAGAAATCAAGCGTGACAGCATGTATAAGAAGGGATTTTCCAAAAAGGGTAACTTCATTTCATCTTTGGGAATCAAAGGGCTAATAAATGAAATTGTACTCCCCATTTAGTTCCACCTAATTCCCAAAGTATTTTTTCTATTTATCTTGATGTTTTTCAAGCATTTGTTGTAAATATTCTTCCGATTTTCCTTTTGGAATACTAAGACTCTCCCATTCTTCACCTTTAACTTGTTTAGCAATATAAACTATTTGACCCACATGATATGCATAATGAGCCATTTGCCTTTCAATAGCTTCTAAAACCAAATGACCTTCTCCACGAATATGGATAATTTTTAATAAGTCTTGTTCACTTAAACCAGTTAATGCATCAATTAGGGTTTTCCAACCTTTTTCCCAAACCATTGTTAGCTCTGATTTTGAAGATATATCATATTTGAATTCTTCATCACGATTTCTATATTCCTTTTCCCCATCTGAAGTTAAAAAGTCAGTCCACCTTGAAACCATATTTCCACTCATGTGCTTTACAATTATGGCAACACTATTTGACTCGTTATTAAATATCCAATATATTTCTTCCTCAGATAATTGATTTATCGTTTTATCTCCAAGGCTTTTTACACTTTTAAATCGGTCCATAACAACCTTCAAATATTCGCTTCCAATATTCATAATCATCCCCCATAGAATACTTAAATTTATTCATGGTCCCTTTTTCAAGTCATCAAAGGGAGAGTCTTGTTACCATGACAGCTCTTTTCATTGGCTAAAAGGCATCTGAAG
>NZ_JBALOZ010000193.1:5545-6339 GCF_036965125.1 Bacillus sp. JJ1503 | reverse complement strand
TACCGTGACAGCTATTTTCCTTGGTTATCGGGCAATAGAAGGGCAAACTGGCTATCGTGAAGGCCCTATTCCTTATCATTATTCACGTTCAATGTTATTGATCGAGGTCTTTTTCAACCTCAATATTATTACAGTCACAATTGCCGACAAAACAAGTAATGGCAAGACCTTAATGACAATGCCCATCCAATGAAAAGGGGATTTATGAACATAAACAGCCTTTACCCACTTGTTTTCTTCTGTCTCCACAGCAATGGCAGATTTCGTGGATATACCATTTATTTCATAGTATTTTGTTCCTTTTGGATAATAATTTGAGGCATTCCCATAGTGACTTCCAGTCATATCATTAGGTTTTGTTTTTACTTCTCCGATAACCTTCCCTATTTCAATTTCAAGTATATTTTCCTTTGTAACTTCATATACATTTCCTTTCCAAACAACAAAGGAATAGGCCCAGCTAAGTGCCTGAACAGATGAAGTAGATGTAAAAATACATAAAAGAAGAAATAACATTGTTTTTTTCAAATGCACCAGACTCCCTTCGTTACAGCATTCATTCGGCAGCCTTAATAATAATTTTATGCCTTATTTTAGATCCCGCTTTTCTCACTTACTGTCGCAATCTGATCACTCTCATTGACATAAACACCTGATTGCTCCCTTTTTGCCGCAAGAAGCATTGCGTTTGCAACTGATTTTGCCTGTACTGGACTGTACTTCCGCAGAGGTCCTGAGAATATAGGCGAAAGTATTCCTGAAACGGATGACATGATTCTCTCACCGAGTCGAAA
>NZ_JBALOZ010000193.1:0-5529 GCF_036965125.1 Bacillus sp. JJ1503 | reverse complement strand
ACTCCTCCCGGTTACCAAGCAAAAGTGAAGGTCGGAAGATGTGTAGGGCTGGAAGGCAAAGCTCGCGGAGCGACTCCTCGAGTTCCCCTTTCACTCGTATGTAAAAAGTACGTGATAAAGGATTCGCTCCCATTGAGGTTACTATTAAAAACTGTTTCGCTCCCTGTGCTTTAGCCATTTTGCCTATTGTCAAAGGATAGTGGTAGTCAACTAGGCGGAAAGCCTCTTTCGTGCCAGCCTTTTTAATGGTCGTTCCTAGGGTGCAAAAAACATCCGTCCCTTTCAGATTCACATTGGTATTCTCCAATTGTTCGAAATCAATAACCTTCTCATGAAGCTTTCCATGCACGATCCCCGTTGACCTTCTCACTATGAGTGTTATATCGGTGTAATCCGGGTCATTCAGCAATAGCCGTACGAGCTCCTTCCCAACCAAACCAGTAGCCCCAGCAACAACAGCTTTTCGATTCATCTCTCCATACCTTCCTTCTGCTTACTCATTTCATAAAATATAACCTTTGAATATCAATGGTTTTTAATTTCGGATTGGTAAATAAATCTATACCTCTTCCTCACCGTTTATCATGGGATGTTAGGTCTGATTCTATGACTCTTTTTACATCCCCCAAATTTACCTTCCTTTAACCTTTTGTCTAATATTCTTATTCACTTCAAACCTATGAAATCCTTCAATCTTTACTTCTTTGACTACCATGTTTTTTAGATTCATTTTACCGCATTTTCTATTAGGGCTTAAGGTGGCAAATAAAAAAAGGCTGCATCAGCAACCTCACCTTATATTTTTTAAAGCATTCATATGATAAGCACTTATAAGAATTTTTCACTATGTCTAATTTCCAAAGTGTTAAATTTTCCCCTGGATGGATAAATATATAAAACTAATAATATAAAGAAGATGGCAAAAATTTTATGATTCCATCCTATTTTTCAATAGCTTCCATTAGTCTAACAAAGTATGATTCGTTTTAATGGTTTCTAACTTTCTATTCTGATATAACTTTCTTCTCAGCCAGTATTCCATTATAACCAAATTCCCAACCAAGCTGACCCAAATCGCTGCTGTATAGCCAAGTTCAAAATTATCTAAGGAATAACCAATGACAGCTGACCAGATTCGAAAGGTGACCGCAACAAAGGTCACTGCATAACTTCTATACATCCATCGTTCATGTTCTTGAATTCTCTTCATTCGAATGTTTTTATATGCCAAATAAGCGGTTATAAGCCAAGCGGTCGATAAAGAGAAAAATCCTAGTTTAGAGATAACTCCCCCGAACGCAAAATACGACAAATAAATCCCCGTAATCCCACTGATTAAAATTGAAACTACATAAATTTTCCCCATGTTTCGATGCAGCGACTTTCGTTTGTTCCTAAGCTTTTTGAAAAATTGAAATGGGCCGATCAAAATGGCAAGTGAAGCAGTCATAATATGAGCAAATAAAACGATGTTCCATGGTTGATAATGAAAGTCATACATATTCATTCCCTGCTCAACCAAAGTTGTATTAGACGTGGCAGGATCCATTACAAAATATCTTACGATTGCAGAAATGGTCAATACAATTGCGAACATGATAACTATGCCACTGCCAAATTTTTTAATAGTTGATGCTTTCATAAACGCTTCCGCCTCCTTTCTTTTCTTTAATAAAATGAACTGTGTGTCATTTTATTTTAAATGANNAGAATAAATTTCCATTTTAAACTAATTTTTTAATTACCTTCTAAAAAGGATTGAGTTTGCTTCACATTCAAAATATATTTTTTAAAATTCAAATAATTTCGAATCTATCCCTTCCCTAATACGTATTACAGTAGGATTCATAATCAACTTTAATTGGTTGTTATTCTTATTTATAATTGGAGGGGTATTTTTGAGAGCTATCGTTAGCAACAAATATGGTTCACCTGATGTACTTGAACTGCAGGAAGTTGAGAAACCGAGACCTTTAGAAAATGAAGTCTTGGTAAAGATTCATGCTGCATCCTTGAACTTTGGTAACTTAGTTCTTTTGAAAGGAAAACCGTTCCTAGCTCGTTTAGCTTTCGGCCTACAAAAACCAAAACACCCTATACCAGGGGGTGATATTTCTGGTCAAGTTGAAGCAGTTGGCAAAGATGTTAAGCAGTTTCAACCAGGTGATGAAGTGTTCGGTGACCTCTCTAAGTATGGCTGGGGTGCTTTTGCTGAATATGTAGCTGTCCCTGAAGAGGCCTTAGCCTTAAAACCAGCCAATATCTCTTTCGAGGAGGCTGCTGCCGCACCAATGGCAGGAGTTACAGCCTTACAGGGATTACGGGATAAGGGAAAAATTAAGTCGGGACACAAAGTATTAATTAATGGGGCATCGGGTGGTGTCGGTACTTTCGCGGTACAAATTGCCAAATCATTCGGAGCTGAAGTTACTGGTATATGTAGTACGAGGAATTTAGAAACATTGCAATCCATTGGTGCAGACCATGTTATCGACTATACAAAAGATGATTTCACCCAACGCGAGGAGCTTTATGATTTAATTCTTGGGGTTAATGGCTCTTACCCCCTTTCCGCTTATAAACGCGCACTTAAACCAAATGGAAATTTCATTCACGTTGGGGGCTCCGAATCTCAATTATACCAGACCTTAATATTTGGACCTTTTCATTCAATGACAGGAAGTAAGAAAATGAGCAGTCTATTACAAAGAGCAAACCAAAAGGATCTAAAATATATGAAAGAACTGCTTGAGGCTGGTAAAGTAAAACCAGTAATTGATAGACAGTATAAGTTAAGTGAAGTACGTGAAGCATTCAGATACTTTGAAGAAGGTCATGCACAAGGAAAAGTTGTCATTACAGTATAGTTTAATAGATTTAGAATTTGTAACATTAATGCCTCTGATCGTGCTAATTATTATATCGGACGCACATTTTAAAAATAATAAGATGTGCGTTCAAATTAACTATTTTTCAAAAAGAAATTAAACACACTCCCATAACCTTTTTACATCTCTTAATTCTCTCCCATCAAAAGTTAATTTATAGATATCGGGCATATCGAGATTTTTCCAGAATGCAAAATCATATTGATTATCAAAGTAATTCATAATTAGAACCATAATGTTACCGTGTGTACCTATAACGATATTTTTACCTTCATACTTATCTAATATCTGAATAGTGGCATCCACGCCCCTTTTTTGAGCGACTGCATTGGATTCTCCGCCTTCCCATGAGAAATGGTCATCTTCCCAAACCTTTGTTATCGCAAAAGTAAAATCTTCTACAGGTTCTGCGGTTAACCTTCGTTCTTTAAAATCTTCTATCACTTCTATCTCTTTATTAAAATAATGAGCAATCCCTTCAACAGTTTGAATTGCACGCTTATATGGGCTTGAAATAACAATATCAATTTGCTCTTCTTTTAATAATTCAGTAATCTCATGTGAGTCAACTACTCCTTTTTTTGATAAAGGTCTTCTTAACTCGTCAGGTGTATATGTCGAATGAGCATGTCGGACAAAATATAAATGGGTCATTCAAAATCAGCTCCATATTAATATGTAAAGTAAAGGTAATCCCTGCTTTTTATTACTTATCTTATTCAGTTCAAGCCCTGTTCGAAAAAAGGCATTCTTTTCTCGGATTTCATTGTATCAATATTTTTAGGGACATAGAGTACGCTATTTTCATAGATAACAGGATTTGGAGGAATTATCGGACACTGGGTACTTATTTAATATTAATCACGTAAAAATGAAACATTTCCGCAAAATAACGGAACGTATGTCCGCTGAATTTTATATAAACAACGACTAAAATCCAATAATCGAGGTAAAAATACATTTATTACATGAATCAATATAAACGAGGTTAAAATTATGCCAGCAAAAAAAATATTTTATTCATTGTTAATGTCTTTTCTAGTTTTGTCCTTAGTAGCGTATTCTTCTATTTCACCCGATGCGGCTAAATATGATGTTGTAAATAAAAAGAAAAAGTCAATTGATGTACATACAGCCCATTGGTCTTACGAAGGGGAAACAGGACCAGAACATTGGGGTGACATAAATCCCGATTACGCAGTATGTACAAACGGGAAAGAGCAGTCCCCTATCAACATCCAAACATCACAAGTTATAGAAGATGATAAAATAGCAAATCTTGATATTAACTATAAGCCTACTAGATTCTCCTTAAGTAACAACGGATATACGATTCAGGGCAACCCTTCCACCCTGGATAACTCTTTTGTCGTTGACAATAAGGAATATAAGTTAGCACAATTCCATTTCCATACACCAAGTGAACATCAATTTAATGGGCAGAATTTTGATATGGAATTACATTTTGTACATAAGGATGCTAATAACCAATTAGCCGTTCTTGGCTTAATGATTAAAGAGGGAGCGTCAAATATTTATCTAGAAAAGGCCTGGAACGTCATTCCCACAGAAGAAACAACAAAAGATGTTAAATTGACAAAGCCCATCGACTTAATGAGCTTATTACCGAAAAATAAAGATTCGTTTCGATATAATGGTTCTTTAACAACTCCTCCATGCTCAGAAGCTGTAATATGGGCTGTATTGGAGGAGCCGATTGAAATGTCTAAAGAACAAATCGATAAATTCCGCAACATTTTCCCTGATAACCATCGACCTGTTCAATCCTTAAATGAACGTGAAGTAAAAAAAGTAAGAATTAACTATTTCAGTAAATAAAGTTTGATTAAAATGGATTTTTATCCGGCAGAATTTAAGATTGTGTTTTATAAAAAAGATGAATCATTTCTGCCTATGTTGTTTAAAAATCGAGCCGATTGTTGATCAACATTTCGTTTTGATTTTGTTTAAGTACATTTTTATACGTGAGCGTCAGGAAACCTATCCGAAACAAGATTCATGATGATGTTATGTTCAAGAAGTGCCTTTAAACCACATAGAACAATTGTAAAACCTCCAGTTGAATCTATCACTTGATGAACTATTTCATTTGGACTACCTTTGAATCCTTCGTTAATAATTGTTACAAAGGTTCCTTCTGACCGAGGTGTAAAAATCCACTCCACGGTCGTGTCATCGTCAAATTTGATGAGAATTCTATTATTTTGTTCCAACTGTTTTACATCAAGTTCAGCAGAAACTCCGTACATCTCCCAATCCCAACGAATACGTTTTCCCGCTTCTAATCTTCCGCTGCTTTTAGTAAACCAGAATTTTGTAGTAATGGAAGGGTCGATAAAAGCCTCAAATACCTCTTCAACAGGTTTTCTAATAAGCATTTCTACTTTTGCAACTGATACTTCCTTCAGGTTCGTCATTATGTAATCTCCTTTTTCTTTGTTCACTTCTGCACTTATAATTTAACCAACAATATATCCTTTCAAAATAAATTACCCAAAACATTTCTCCAAACTATTAAAAGAATCCTTTATCAACTATCCTGACATATAGTTTATTTATTCACAATATCCCCCATAAATTTAAACATAATATCCATTTAGTTGAAAATATGTACAAAAAT
>NZ_JBALOZ010000192.1:44505-45294 GCF_036965125.1 Bacillus sp. JJ1503 | reverse complement strand
TCCCTAAAGTCTGCGTTATGATAATAACACACTTTTTAGGGGGGCTAGGAATATGAGAAAAACTAAGTTACTTTCAATTGTACTGCTCTCTATATTTTTCTCGTTCCTAATTGCGCAATATCCCGGTGGACATACAAAATGGACAGCAGATCATGAACAACATGCTGTTATTTCATCTGATACGGTAGAAAGTTTTCTTTTAAAGGATGACATAAGAAAGTTTCTTTTTAAGCTGAACTTTAATATTGAAGCTCTTTGGCTTTTTACACTTGCTTTATCACTATTCTGCAGTAAATTAATTGGGTCTTCCCAAAGAGTCATGTTCTTTATTCCGATTTTCTATCAATCCAATTACGTGGTTTTTTCTCCTTCCTATTCATAAAAAAACGAAGGAGGAGAGTAATATGTGGATTCGCTTCTTATTAATCGGTTTATTTTCACTCACTGCATCAAGCTTGTTATTTTACCAGGGAGTCGAAATTTACCAAGCATTCACTGATTATTTTAAAAAGAGTTAGTTAAAAGGCCAGTTCCGTGTTGCTCAAACATTCCATGCACCCCGGAACTGGCTTTACTTATTAACTACTAATACTCAATGTCCTCAAAATCCTTTGGCTGTGGGACTGGTTGCTTTGACTCTGGATTAGTAAATTCTCTAATGAGCTGTTTCTCATTCTCTGCTTCTACATGAGTAATTTCATTTTCTCTTTGTTGCTCCTTCATAGTAATCATCCCCTTTAGATTTAATTAAACGCTTCTTTAAAAGGTTTCACTATTTTTGGAGAAACA
>NZ_JBALOZ010000192.1:15822-44430 GCF_036965125.1 Bacillus sp. JJ1503 | reverse complement strand
CCAACATTGGGCTCTTCTATGTTAAGTTCTAAGCCCGAGCTCTCCAAAACACTTACATTGGACCATTCCATGTTAGTGTTTTAAGTCATATCTTTACAATACCCCAACATTGGGCTCTTCTATGTTAGTGTTTTGAGCCCGTTCCATCCAAAACCCCAACATTGAACCCCTCAACAAGCATTTAATTCTTTCACTTCAAACAAAAGAGGCTAACCAATTGGTTAACCTCCAAAGTCTTATCCTTAACTTGCTTTCCCTTCTGTCGCCATTTCCTTTTTCTCCTTCGAAAAAAACCATCCTCCTGCTGCGATCAAAATGAGGACAGTATAGAAAATGATTTTCCACTCCATGGAGTGTGCAAACGAAGAAGGGAGCACGGATAATGCCGGGTGAGAAAGTGTATAAACCGAAAGCTTAACCCCGACCCAGCCAACAATCATAAACGCTGCAATTTCTAATCCAGGCTTCTTTTGCAGAAGATTAACAAATACATTGGCCGCAAATCGCATAATAATTAATCCTATTAATCCTCCGGCAAAAATGACGATAAATTTTCCTCCGTCAAGTCCTCCAATGTTCGGAAGGCTTGTATCCGGAAGTGCTACCGCGAGTGCAACTGCTGCTAAAATAGAATCAATCGCAAAGGCGATATCCGCTAATTCCACTTTAAAAACCGTCATCCAGAAGCCAGCCTTTTTCTTTTCCTCTTGGGAAGATGCTTTTTCTTTTCCCTTATTCACGATAAGCTTTCTAAATATATGATTGAAGGCAATAAATAATAAATAAAGTGCACCGATTGCTTGAACCTGCCAGATATCGACTAGATATGAAATGACAAATAAGGATCCGAATCGGAATATAAAGGCACCAGCCAGCCCATAAAATAATGCCTTTCTTCTTTCCTGCTCAGGAAGATGTTTAACCATAATCGCTAGCACTAATGCATTGTCAGCCGCCAAAAGTCCTTCTATCCCAATCAACAGCAGTAATACCCAGCCATATTCTAATAAAATTGATAATTCCATTGTTACTCCTCCATTTTTCCTATAAAGTGAACTACATCTTAGCGATCGTTTTTTATTTCTTTACTTTATTTGCTAACTCAGCCTTCTTTTCAAGTCGTTTTTCAATGATTTCCAATTGAACCTTATCTTTCATGATTTCTTCCTTGTTTTCCTTAAAAAGCTGTTCAAATGAAGCTTTTCTTCTTTTTAACATTTTATTTCCCCCTTTTTTATAAAGCATTTCCTTTTTTGCAAACAAAAAAACCTTTACCAGCAAGCGGTAAAGGTTTAATAAACAAATAAAGACCTTTACCGTAAATAGGTAAAGGTCTTGCTAACAACGATAATAAGTTGCCGACAATGCCGGGAGATCAGATCTCCGAAGTGACGACTTTGCCGTTAAAGCTACTCCCCTTTAGGAGAAACTATTTAATTGATAAATTAATCATAATTGAAATAAATGGTTCTGTCAATTACTTNNACCTAATTATATTCCAATCCATAACGGCTAGTTTTCTTTTTCGTGATAATATGCTTATCATCAATACGCTTTTCGATTTCCTCAAGCTGATCTCTGTCTCTTAGAAGTTCTTCTCTATTCTTTCTGATTAAACTTGATAATGTTACTCTTTTTCTGCTCATTGTAATATCTCCCTTTATTCATGTTGTATGTTTCATAGAATGTATCCCCATTAATATGCATAGCCCTAAAGGCTGTTACTCAAACACAATTGTTTTATTCCCATGGACAAGAACACGATCTTCTACATGCCAAGCAACTGCCTCCGCGAGAACGGTTCTTTCCACATGGCGACCAGCTACTTTTAAATCCTCTGACGAGTAGCGGTGGTTTACGCGCAGAACATCCTGCTGAATAATTGGCCCTTCATCTAAATCATTTGTTACATAGTGGGCGGTTGCTCCGATCAATTTCACTCCCCTGTTAAAAGCCCTCACATATGGGTTGGCCCCAACAAAGGCTGGAAGGAATGAATGATGGATGTTGATAATTTGGTTCGGATATTTCGATATAAAATTCGGCGAAAGAATTTGCATATATCTTGCCAGTACAATAAAGTCTACTTTCCCATCTAATAGCTCTAATGTCTTCTGCTCAGCTTCCTGCTTCGTTTCATGAGTCAGCGGGATATGGTAAAAAGGAAGCCCGTAACTTTCAACCTCATCAGCTAAGTGAGCATGATTGCTAATCACTAGCGGGATGTCAACAGGCAATTCCTTTGACTTCCAACGCCAAATTAGCTCCAGAAGGCAATGATCCATTTTGGATACAAAAATCGCCATCCTCTTTCTCTTCTTAGAACTGCTAAGCTGCCAGTCCATAGAATGATTTTGAGCAATTTCATGCAAACCCTGTTCCAATCCTTCAATAGATGTGTCAAAGTTTTGTAAATCAAACTCAATCCGCATAAAAAATCTGCCTGCATGAGGGTCGGTTGTATGCTGATCAAAGTGAACAATATTCGCTTGATGCTCTAATAAAAAATTGGAAATGATCGAAATAATCCCCGGCTTTTCTGGGCACGAAATCAGTAATACGCCTCTATTTCCTTTTTCTCTCGTTGTCATTGTAACACCTCAATTCAAAATTAAGCATGAATGGCTCTTCCATCTACTGCTAATGCAGCCTCCCCGATTGCTTCTGCTAACGTTGGATGAGGATGAATCGTTCTAGCAATGTCCATTGATGTAGCTTCAAGAACGCGAGCAAGACCTGCCTCTGTAATCATATCTGTCACATGCGGGCCAACCATATGGACACCGAGCAGCTTTTTCGATCCTTCTTCAACAACCATTTTCACAAATCCATCTGATTCGCCGTAAACAAGGGCTTTTCCGATTGCACGGAATGAGAATTTCCCTGTTTTCACCTCGTAACCTTGCAGCTTTGCTTCTTCCTCTGTTAGCCCTACACTCGCAACCTCAGGACTGCTATATATACATTTTGATACTAGTGTTGGATCCAGCGGCGTTGGATTTTTACCTGCAATATGTTCTATCGCGATCATTCCTTCATGTGAAGCTACATGTGCCAGCTGCAATCCTCCAATGACATCTCCAATTGCGTAAATATTAGACTCATCTGTTTGATAGTATTCGTTTGTAACGATAAACCCGCGCTCAACGTTAATGGTCGTGTTCTCAAGACTTATCGACTCGATATTAGGTAGTCGGCCTACAGAGACGAGAAGTTTGTCTGCAGAAAAGGTTTTCTCTTCGCCCCGATGCTCTGCTTTAATTGTTACACCATCGCCTTTTTCCAGGGACTGAGGAAGCACCTTAGCACCTGTAACAATCTTAACCCCTTTTTTCTTCATTAAACGCTGTACTTCCTTAGATATATCTACATCCTCTGTCGGAATAATTCGATCAGCAAATTCAATCACTGTTACTTCCAATCCGAAATCAACGAGCATAGAAGCCCATTCAATCCCAATCACACCGCCGCCAACAATAATAATCGACTTTGGCAGTTCTTCCATTTGAAGCGCTTCATCCGATGTCATGACATACTTTCCATCGGCTTCTAGTCCTGGAAGTGTCCGTGGACGTGATCCAGTTGCAATTACTATATTTTTAGGAGCAAGAATGATTTCCTCTTCCCCATTATTCAAATCTACCAATATGTTTCTAGACTCTAGGATTCTGCCTTTTCCTTCATAGACATCAATTTTTCCTTTTTTCATTAAGTGCTGCACACCTTTAAACAGGCGATCAGTAATCTCAGCTTTTCTTGCCTGTACCTTGGAAAAATCAAGTCCAACTTCAGGGGCTATAACACCATATGCTTCTGCATTTTTTGTCGTTGCATAAACCTCCGCGCTTCGAAGTAATGCCTTACTCGGAATACAACCTGCATGTAGACATGTTCCTCCAAGCTTTCCTTTTTCAACAACCGCAGCTGTTAAACCTAATTGAGAGGCACGAATAGCCGCAACGTATCCGCCTGTACCGCCACCTATAATGACTACATCATATTCTTTGGTCAAATCATTCTCTCCTTTGGATATATTGTGAACATTTTAACAATCAATCCCTAAATTTATCCACGAAAAAAAGGACAGAAAAAGGGTAAGATTGTTTACCCTTCTCTGTCCTTTTACCTGAGAGTTTAAGCCCAAATTAATAATGGGGTCCCCTTGGGTGTCGTCTAGTTTTTACGAGCTCTCCAGAGATGCGTCCCGTTGTGGTTCCTCTACCTGAGAGATTTGTTCCAAGGGTCTTTTTGGAACTTGCTCCTTCGGTGGCTTGTCGTAATGCTCTCTCCCACAACCGTCATCCGCCTGTATTGAATTTTCTATAAATTTAGAATAATACTTTAGCGCTGTAATGTCAAGCATTTTTACAGAATCTTAATCTTTTTTGGGAAAAAGTTCACAAAGTGTTCATTCCTGTATGAAAACCACAAACTCTTTTTACAATAATTGTAGATTGACAGCATTTGATCTGCCTATTAAAATATTATCTTTGGGTACCCGCCCACGTGGTTCGTAACCATCCCACGATAAAAAACTAAGGAGAGAATTTAATATGAAAGTAAAAACGCTTGTCGGAAATGGCATTTTAGCAGCTTTATATATTGCTGTCTCCATGCTGATCCAGCCTTTTGGATTTACTAATATCCAGTTTCGTGTTTCCGAAATGTTTAATCATCTAATCGTCTTTAACAAGAAATATATTTTCGGAATGGTATTAGGTGTATTTTTAACGAATTTATTATTTTCACCAATGGTCGCGTACGATCTTATTTTCGGTGTCGGACAAACACTGATTTCATTA
The DNA here is from genome assembly GCF_036965125.1 of Bacillus sp. JJ1503. Taxonomy (NCBI): domain Bacteria; kingdom Bacillati; phylum Bacillota; class Bacilli; order Caryophanales; family Bacillaceae; genus Bacillus; species Bacillus sp. JJ1503. The sequence continues at coordinate 39,628 of NZ_JBALOZ010000192.1, read as the reverse complement.
TTAATCACGATTGCATGCTGCCGATTTATTAAAAATATTTGGGCACGCATGGTAGTAAACACACTTGTTTTCACCTTTACCATGTTCCTTATTGCCTTAGAGCTTCATCTTGCCTTTGGCTTGCCATTTATGTTTACATGGCTCACAACCGCTATTGGCGAATTCATCGTAATGGCAGTTGGAATGCCTATTATGTATGCATTAAATAAACGTGTAAATTTTGAAAAGGCCATTTAGTAAAAGAGTTGGCGTGTGCCAACTCTTTTTTATATTCATACTGTAACTGCTGCAAAAAACTCGTTATAAAGTGCCCGGACCGCTCGATTCTCATCGATTTCCTTCACACCAAACATCATGCTCACCTCAGAGGAGCCTTGGTTAATCATTTCGATATTAACCCCCGCTTTTGCCAAAGCCTTTGATGCTCTTGCTGTTGTACCAATATTGTGGCGCATTCCTTCACCTACAACCATGATAAGCGCAAGACTATGCTCAATCACGACTTCATCAGCATCTAGCTCTGTCTTAATTCGACCAATGATCTCCTCTTCCATACCTGGAGCAAATTGATTTTCCCTTAAAATAATGGAAATATCATCGATTCCTGAAGGTGTATGCTCATAGGAAAGACCATAGCTTTCTAATATCTCCAATAGCTTTCGGCCAAATCCAATTTCTCTGTTCATTAAGTATTTACTAACATAAATGCTGCAGAAGCCTTCGTCACTTGCAATCCCAATAACCGGGCCATTTGTATTGTCCCGCTCATAAACAATTCGAGTGCCTGGTGCCGATGGATTATTCGTATTCTTTATATGTACAGGTATCCCCGCTCGGAATGCCGGAACAAGTGCCTCATCATGTAAAACACTGAATCCCGCATAGGAAAGCTCACGCATTTCTCTATAAGTTAATTCCTTGATCTCCTTCGGTCTTTCTACGATAAAAGGATTAACTGAATATACAGCATCCACATCTGTAAAGTTTTCGTACAAGTCTGCTTTAATTCCATTAGCTAGGATGGAGCCAGTAATATCTGATCCGCTCCGTGAAAAAGTAAAAATCTCACCTTCCTTGCTATAACCAAAAAACCCAGGGAAAATCACGATGCCTGAACGCTCACGCAGTTCAAACAAACGATCATAGGCCTCTGGCAAAACCTGGGCATGACCTGGTTCTGCACTCACCAAAAGCCCAGCTTCCTTCGGGCTTACATAGTGAGCCTCCACACCCTGTTTACGGAAATAAGCCGCAACCAGCTTAGCATTGTTGTCTTCGCCGCTCGCCTTCAGTAAATCCATGAATCTCTCTCGGTTGCTTTTATCTGAATTTACCCTTTCAAGTAAATCCTGTTGAATAATATGAATAATTTCATCTGATAAATCTAATTCCTCTGCAATTAAAGCATATCTTTCGATAACAGCATCGAACTTTTTCTTTGGATCTTTATTTTGCAAACAGAGCTCTCCACATTCAATCAAGAGATCTGTTACCTTTTCGTCCTCTCCAAATCTCTTACCCGGTGCAGACACGACAACTACCTTCCTAGCGGGATCAGAAACAACAATCTGGAAGACCTTTTCTAGTTGTTTTCCGGATGCTAAAGAAGATCCGCCAAACTTTACGACTTTCATCCTGACATCTCCTAACCTGTAAAAAATATATCCCTAATTTTACTCCTATTCAGAAAATAATCAAGAGTTTTTCCTCTCTATAAGGACATTTGTTTACTAGTAGTGGACAAGTTAGTTCTAAATACCTATTATCATTTTGGCCCTTCTAGACACTTCCGAATGTTTTTTTATTAAAAAGGTTTATCATTAACAACTTTACCCATTTTTAAAATATAATAGGATTAAATCAATAAGAAATAAGGGAGCAGACTATATGGGGATTCTTATTGTGGACGACAACCAGGCGAACTTGTTTGTTATCGAAAACATTCTTAAGCGTGCAGGCTATGATGATTACTTATCATTTACTTCAGCACAGGATTTATTCACTTTTTTGCTAAAGGAACAGCCACTAGATATAGGAAAACAGATAGACATTATCCTAATGGATATCATGATGCCTGAAATGGACGGAATTGAAGCATGTAAACAACTCCAGCAAATTCCTCATTTAAAGGATATTCCTGTTATATTTGTAACCGCTCTTGAAGATTCTAATAAGGTAGTTGAGGCACTTGATGCTGGAGGCATTGACTATGTGACGAAACCGATAAATAAGACCGAGCTACTGGCAAGAATTCGAGTGGCATTGAGACTGAAATACGAGAAGGACTGGCATATTGAGCAAGAAGAAAAGATCCGAAATGAGTTAGAATTATCCATGCATGTCCAGACAGGCTTGTTAAGCGAGCCGGTTTATAAGGATAACCTTTTATTAAAGGCTTCCTACTTACCCGCGTATAAATTAGCAGGTGATATGTACTATTGGCATAGAATAAATGATCATCGTTTTGCTGCCATACAGCTTGACATGATGGGGCACGGAATATCAGCATCACTTGTATGCATGTTTATATCTTCAGTATTAAGGGATTCAATCACAACATACGCCGATCCTGAGTATGTTATGAAGGAGCTTAACCGCTGGATGAATTCTTTAAACCATCGAAACCAGCAAATTCCTTATTATTTTACGGCTATTTATCTTGTTCTTGATACGAAGGAGAAAACGCTGGAATACGTAAATGCAGGTCATCCAACTGGATTTGCTCTTGTCAATCATACCGAACTAAAAGAGCTTTCTAGCAATACTTGTGCTGTTGGATTCTTCGAAGAAATCGAAATCAAAAAATCAATTATTAAATATACAGATTCTATTCAATTGCTATTATGTACTGACGGGGTTGAAGAAACCATTGATCATCATGAATCAGACGGCTATGAATTTATTAAGAACATCGCTTCATCCTATTGGCATGATTCCAAAAGCAAAGAACCTATTGATTTTATTTTAACGAAAAAACAACAAGTCAACGCAGATGATGACATTTGTGTAGTATTAATTCAAGCGAAATAAAAAGGAAGCAATTATTCAATTTGAATAGTTGCTTCCTTTTTTTAAAATATTACAAGTTAACATCCACTTTAATCAATTTCTCCTCATCTTTATCAATGCCGATATACCTTAATGTTTCGGCATGGGTTTGATGATTGTATATGGACATTAAGATGGAAATGGCAATACCCTTTCGATAGGCATGATAGCCGAATGTTTTTCTAAGTGTATGCATGCCAATCTTTCCGCAAATGCCAACTTCCTTGGCAGCTTGATTAATGATTCGGTAAGCCTGCTGACGCGAAATAGGCAGATGATTCTTTTTGGATTTGAAAAGATAATCATCTTCCATAAAATCAAATGTAGCTAAATAGTTTTGCAAAGCCGCCTTCACTTTACTATTAATATAATGAATCTTTTGCTCATCCCTTTTATCGTCATGAAGATAAAGAAATTCCTTTATTTCCTCACCGTCCCAAATATCTCCGACCTTTAAACATAGCAAATCATGCACTCGAATGCCTGTGTTAATGCCAAATACAAATAGTAAAAAATCTCTTAATGATTGCTTCTTTAAGTTTTCTTTCATCGCGTTAATTTTTTCGACATCCTTAATAGGATCGACGTATTCCACTGTGGTTCCTCCTGCTATCTAATGTTACTAAAATAAGGTATCAGAAATTGCAAAGACATACAATAAGATATTTCAGCAACTTTCATAGATATATCAGCGACTTTCGAGATTATCAGCGACTCTCATATATATCCACCATTCAGTTTTTCTCACCTTATTTCCCCTCTAGAAATTCCTTCAAATCATCCTGTACACTTTCCTTTGTAAGCTCAACCTTTGAACGATAGGCAGCCCGATTTAATAAATGCGCTACCACTGGAGAGGTTAGAAATACAAAGAAAATGCCTAGTATGAGTCTAATACTGAAGTAGCCGTCAGCCAGCAAGAAGAAAAGAAAGGTCCCGAATAATGTACAAAGCACCCCTAAGCTTGCACTTTTTGATACCGCATGTGAACGGGAATACACATCAGGCAGCCGAATTAATCCGATGGCGCTTAGAAAGCTCAGAACCGTGCCGATTAAAAGAAACACAGCAACAATGATGTCAATGTATACGTTTTCGTTCAATCACAACACCTCTTTCAATGAATCTCGCAAAGGCAATCGTACCAACGAATGAGAGGATGCCAATTAATAAAATGATGTCAAAAAAAGCATGTGTCCTCAAAAGGATCGAAAGGCATGCTACACTAGCAATCAGGTTTACCCCAATATTATCTAATGCCATTACCCGATCTGGTGTAGAGGGTCCTTTTATAACACGATAGAGAGCAGCAAGGATCGAAAGGGACAAGAAGAATAAACAGACTAATAATAATTGATTAAACATTATCGGGTTACCTCCTTAATCGCTTTCTCATATTTTATCTGCGACTGAAAAACAGCATGCTTGGAGTCTGGCAAATTTAAGGCATGGAGATAAAAAACCTTATTGCTTGGAGAAACCTCCATAACAACAGAGCCTGGGGTTAAGGTTAATAGTAAAGCAAGTAACGTAATTTCCAAATCCCCTTCTAGATCCGTCTCCATTTTAAATATCCCAGGGGTGACATCGATCTTAGGCCTGATGACTTCTTTAATAATCGCGATACTAGATGTAACCGATTCACTCAAAAATAGGATAAACAGCTTCATAATGGCGATAAACCGTTTCAAATAAAAGGATGTTGGGAAAAAGCGCCTTAAAGAAAATATCACGATAATTCCCACTAGATATCCGCCAAAAAAGGACAATATACTCCATTCATCCTGAAAAAACATCCATAAAAAGGCGATAAAAAGATTTATTAACACCTGAACTGGCAAGGTTTCTCCTCCCTTCCGGAAATGCGCAAGCGCCTTGGTCACCCCCGACAAGCATAAGACGAGCCTCACGGAAAGGTGTTCTTTCCTTTCTGGGAGGATCGGCTTATGACCTCGAGGGGGTAGGCGCTGGAGCTGGACATAATACTATTTGGCTCCCGCCATTACTGCTTCAATATAAAGTCTTGGATTCATTAACCCATCTGCGGCTATTTGAACATATTCATGAATTCCCTCTGCCCCTAATCCGAGTGCAATCGTCAGAGCAGTCAGGCATCCTAATGGAAACATTAAACCTTTCGTTGTTCCCTTTTCCATTTCCTTGCTTAAAGCCGTTTCGCCCCAAAAAACATTCATAAAGATTTTCATAATCGAATACAAGACCATTAGACTCGTTAATAATCCAATTCCACCTAACCAGTAATACCCAGATTCAAATGTTCCTCGTGTAATGAAGACTTTTCCCAAGAACCCGCTTAATGGTGGAATACCTGCTAACGATAAGGCGGCGATAAAGAACATCCAGCCTAAATAAGGATGATTGCGAATGAGTCCGCTTATTTCCTTTAGCTTACTTGTACCCGTAATGACGATAATCGCACCGCCTAAAAGGAAAATAAGCGCCTTAATTAGGATGTCATGAATGAGATAGTACAATGAACCCATTATGCCGTTCGGGGTTAGGGAAGCAAGTCCAGCGATAATAAAACCTACCCCTACAATCACGTTATACGTTAAGATTCTCTTGATATCCCAATAGGCGATTGCTCCAATGGCTCCGAGTAGCATCGTTAATGCGCCAAGAATCCCAATGATGAAATGGGTAACCTCTGGCTTATGATAGAAAACAAGTGTAAACGTACGAAATAAGGCGTAGATCCCCACTTTTGTTAAGAGCGCCGCAAAAATGGCAGCGATGGCTGTTGGCGGTGCACTATATGCACCTGGCAGCCAGAAGAAAAGAAAAAGTGCTGCCTTCATGCCAAAAACAATTAAAAATAATAGGGAAACCGTTGTCAGCAATCCATCCTGCCCGGCCTCAGCCACTCTCAAAGATAAATGAGCAAAATTTAATGTCCCGAGCATAGCATATAGATAGGCGATAGCCACAAGAAATAAAGAAGACGATAAAACATTGATCAGGATATACTTGATGGACTCCCGAAGCTGTAACTTTGTTCCTCCTAAAGAAATCAGTACATAAGATGAAATTAACATAACCTCAAAACAGACAAACAAATTAAATATATCACCTGTCAAAAACGACCCGTTCACACCGGTAATTAGAAATAAATAAAATGGGTAAAAATAATGCTTCTCCCTCTCCGCTCCAATTGAATGAAAGGAGAAGATCAAGCAAAAGAGCGCAACGATGCTCGCACTCATAAGCAAAATGGCTGAAAACATATCCGCTACAATACTAATGCCATAAGGAGGGGACCATCCTCCTGCCTGAAGTGTCTGAATTCCATTCACTTTTATCTGACTCATTAATGAGACAGAGACAACACCTATAGCCATGATGGCCAGTATGCTAAGCAAGCGCTGAAAAAAAATGTTTCTCCGGAATAGGATTAAGACCAGCCCGGCAATTAGCGGAATGATGATCGGCAGTATAACAAGATTATTCATCCATATTTCCCCTTAATTGATCCATATCATCAGTCCCTACTGTTTTATACGTTCGGTAACTAAGCACTAAAAATAAAGCAGTCACGGCAAAGTTAATGACAATGGCTGTTAAAATAAGTGCCTGTGGCAATGAATCCGTAAATGTTGTGTTGATCCCGCCTAATAAAGGCGGACCGCCCTTCTTTAATCCACCCATGGTTAGAATTAACAGATTGACCCCATGGCTGATAATCGAAGTTCCTAAAATGATCCTAATTAAGCTTTTACTTAAAACTAAATAAGTGCCAATCGAAAAAAACAGGCCTACTAGAATCGATATAAGTGTTTCCATCTCTACCCATCCTCACTTATACTCAGAATGATCGTGACAGCTGTGCCAATAACAGCTAAGGCAACACCCACATCAAAAAGCACAGCCGTAGCAAGCTCTGTTTTTCCGAAAACAGGAAGGTTAAAATAACCAAAGGTTTGGTTTAAAAACGGTTTCCCGAAAAAAATCGAGATCATCCCAGTAAGAACAGCAAGCAGAACGCCGAAACCAGCTACTTTCTTGAAATCGACTGGAATGTTTTTTCGAACGGTTTCAATATCGAATGCGAGGTAGAGAAGGACGAGCCCTGCAGCTACACTCAAGCCGCCGATAAATCCCCCTCCTGGATTATGATGGCCTCCGAAGAATAGATATATAGAAAAGGTTAGAATAATAACGATGGCCATTTTAGTCACTGAACGCAAAATTACATCATTCGGGTTCATTCCTTAGGACCCCTCCCTGCTAATTGAAGCTTTATTAACGTATAGACTCCTAGACCTGCAATACATAGGACGAGAATTTCCAGCATTGTGTCTAATCCACGGAAATCAACAAGAATAGCATTCACGATATTCTTTGCCCCTGCAAGCGTGTAAGAATCCTCAAAGAAATTCGAAATAGATGCGAAAAGCCGATGATTATTTGCGGCCAAAGCAAGTAAAGTGACGATGACGCCAACCCCAAGAGAAATAATGAAATTCGTCATCTTAAATGATATTCTGCTTACTTCCTTTCGCAATTCCGGCAAATGATAGAAGCATAGCAGGAATAAAGCAGCCGTCACGGTCTCCACAACGAGCTGTGTAAGCGCCAGATCAGGTGCCCGGAAAATAACAAAGAACAAGGAAACGAGATAGCCTAGTCCGCCAAGGGCAATAATGGCCGTTAATCTTGATTTTGAAAGAAGGACAGCAAAGGCTGAAAAGACCATTGCGATTATTAATCCGCCTTCATAGATGCTAACCTCTGCATTATTTGAATATTGCATGGTAAACCCTTTTGAAAGCCATAAGGAACTGCCAAGAACTAGTATGAAGAAGCCAAAAATATAGACTAAATAATCCCTGATAGACCCTGTCATATATCGATTGGTTACCTTTAATGAAGATCTTTCCGTTCCTTCTAACGACAGGTTATACAAGTGATTCAGCGATAAGGATTTAGGAAAGAAATCATAAAGAAACGTCCAGCGCTTACTAAATTTATACATAATGGAACCAAAGATAATCACACCGAGTGTCATATATAATTCTGTATTCCATCCATGCCACGGCTTGATCGTTACATCCATCTCACTTAATGAAAGTCCAGGCAAAACCGCCATTAATGCAGGCTGAAGAAAGTTTTTCGAAACGACATTTGGGAAAAAGAAAATAATAATGACAAACAAGGCTAAAATGATCGGCGGAATCAACATGCCAATCGGTGCTTCATGGGCAACTTTATCTAATTTCTCTGGCCGATGTTTGCCAGTAAAGGTTTTAAAAACAAGAATCATACAATAAATAAACGTAAACACACTTGCAATCCATGCAACCCATGGAATGATCAGACCAAATGACTTCATCCCAAAAACCGGATGCTCTGCTGCCGTTAATACACTTGTAAAAAACATCTCTTTACTCAAATATCCATTAAATGGAGGAAGCCCAGCCATCGAGAAGCTTCCGATAATTGTTAGAGTAAATGAGATAGGCATCAGGCTCATTAATCCGCCTAATTTGCGTATATCACGCGTTCCTGTTTCATGGTCAATAATCCCAATTACCATAAATAGACTACCCTTAAAGGTGGAATGATTAATTAAATGAAACATAGCCGCTAATACCGCAAAAGCATAGACCGTTGACTCATCCCCAAGACCAAAATACAAAGAAGCAGAACCTAATCCAAGAAGAGACATAATCAAACCTAATTGGCTGATGGTCGAATAAGCTAGTAATGCCTTTAAATCCTTCTGATTGACAGCGTTAATGGAGCCATAAATTAACGTGATGATCCCAACCCCTGAGACGATCCAAAACCATTCACTGCTTCCGCCGAAAACAGGTGTAAATCTAGCTACTAAATAAATGCCGGCCTTCACCATGGTTGCTGAATGTAAATAGGCACTTATTGGAGTAGGTGCCTCCATTGCATCTGGGAGCCAAATACTAAATGGAAATTGGGCTGATTTTGTAAAAGCTCCTAAAAGCAGCAAAATCATAGCAGGAAGAAATAATGAATGGTCTGTAACAACATGAACCATGTTCAATATTTCACGTATGCTATATGTATCTGTCATTATGGATAGCATAATGAGACCCGATAACATCGCAAGTCCGCCAAATATCGTAATCAGCATTGATTTGAGGGCACCATATCTAGAGTTTTTCCGTTGATACCAATAGGCAATCAGTAAAAACGAAGAAATACTCGTTAATTCCCAAAATACATATAAAACTAAAATATTATCTGAAAAAACGAGGCCTAGCATTGCACCCATGAATAAAAGCATATAAACATAAAAATTATGGAGTGCTTCACGCTCTTTTGACATGTAATAAATCGAATAGAGCACAACAAGCGTCCCAACTCCAGAAATTAACAGTCCGAAAATAAGCGACAAGCCATCCAAATACGTTGTTATATTAATATTTAATGAAGGAATCCATGGAAGCGATTGGGAAATTGTATGTCCATTGGAAATGACAGGAATATACTGTAGCAAATACAGAAATACTGTTAGCGGGACAAAAACGACAAACCAGCCCGTATGAATTCGTGGTGTAACCATTTTATAAATAAAAGGTGTTATTATAGCAAAAATAAACGGCAGAAAGATCATGAAAGGTAGCAAAGACACAATCAAATCCCCTCCTAACAAAGATTTTATTTCTATTAATGTTCTATTAATGTTTGTTTCATCATTCATTATTAGTCTTTGACAGCTACTTCTTATATAATGGCTACATTAGTGATTATGGTTATTAGCCTTGTGCATGTGAACGGGTTTTATTCGGGACGAAAACAAGAAAGAGCAAGAATATATAAAGCGGATTGATCACCGACATTATTCATGAACAAAGCTTATATAATAATGGAAATAGATTGACTTGACACAGCTGCATGAGATATATTCAAACATAGTTTAATCGAATCTAATTTCTATTAAACGCATCTAACTCGAGGTGAAATGAAAATGAAAAAAGTAAAGGGACGTATGGACGAAAGCATCCTCGTCTGTGTATACTATGGACCAAATGGTGAACGCCTTATTCAACGCGGCTGTAAAATTGCGAGCATGCTTAATTGCCCTCTGTATATTTTAACCATTGATCCTTTGCCCTTTGATGACCTGGATGCAGAAAAATCAGATTATATTACTAGATGGCAGCAAATAGCTGAACATCATCGCATTGAGGAATTTATTTTAAAAGATAATGAAAAGCGGCCTGTCTCTAAAGTAATTGCAGAGGTTGCCCGTGAAAAGCATATTACTCAAATTATCCTAGGCCAGACTGCCCAGAGTCGCTGGGAACAAATAGCTAAGGGCTCCATTATTAACTCCTTGCTGAAGGAAATTCCATTTGTTGACCTGCACATCATTTCTGTTTCCCGTGCTCTTAGAGATCAAGAAGGACTTTTCGAAAAAGGGGTCCGTGCATACCTAGTTAAAGAAGAGAATTTTTATCGCCTAAGCTTTATTCATACAAAAGAAGCCGAATTTGAAGGGATATTCTTTAAGGAACAAGGTACAGACTTCAATAATGGTGTTTTCAAATTCATGAAGGGCAAAGAAACACTGCAAGTCGTTGTAACAGAAGACATTGTCAAGGACCTTAAAAATGTTAGAATGACTGACCCAATTGATGCAGATAGCGATTTACAATAATAAGATTTAGAACACTTCCAGTTGCTTTCATGAAACTGGAAGTTTTTTTGTTCTGCCGATCATCTAATGTTACATAAAAATAACTTACCAAAAAATAAGTAACANNAATATTTGGAAAGTGATGATTTCTTTCGGAATAACTTTTCTATTGGGTTGAAGTCTTCGAAGCTGTAATTGTCTTTACGAATAGATTCCTTGCTGCCGAGCCCAAGGAATCCTCCCTGACTTAGGCTTTCATTAAATAATTGAAGCACATGTCCCTGAAGGTCAGTATTGAAATAGATAAGGACGTTCCGGCAAATGATGACATGAAACTCATTAAATGATCGGTCCGTTACTAAATTATGCTGAGCAAAGACGACATGTTTTAGTAATGCAGGATTTAAATAAGCAGCCTCCCAATCAGCTGTATAATATTCGGAAAACGACTTTTTGCCTCCTGAAAGCAAGTAATTCCTTGTATATAACTGCATTTTCTGCAGAGGAATTATTCCTCGCTCTGCTTTGGCTAAGACTTTTTCATTCATATCGGTTGCATAGATTTTTGTTTTGTGCCCAAGCCCTTCCTCCTCCATCAAAATGGCCATGGAATATACCTCTTTCCCAGTAGAACAGCCAGCATGCCAAATTCTAATTTCAGGAAGATCTTTTAGAAATGGAGTAACCTCATTCCTAAATGTTTTGAAAAAGGTAGGGTCCCGAAACATCTCCGTCACATTAATCGAAAAATCGCTTAATATTTTTTCTAAATATACTTCATCATGAATAATTTTCTCCGTCAGACTGGTAATACTCGGTAAACGTTCCTGGGTTAATCGGTATTGCACCCGTCTCATGATTGAAGATCTCATATATTGGCGAAAATCATAGCCTGATAGACGAAAAATAGCTAATAACAATAGTTCAAGCTCTACATCCTCTATACTAACTTTAAACATTCTTCATCATCCCAATAATTTTCTTTCTAAGATAACCACACTCGCATAACTGACAATAGCTGATCTAGTTTTAGCGGCTTGCTGATATAATCTGATGCGCCAGATTCTATGCATTTTCTGCGGTCATAATTCATGGCTTTTGCTGTTAGAGCAATAATGGGCAAATCCTGATATTCTTCAAGCTCACGGATTCTCCTCATCGTTTCATAGCCGTCCATAACAGGCATCATAATATCCATTAACAAAATATCCACTTTTTCTTCTTTTACCATCGTGTCTAAACACTCCATGCCATTTTCGGCTGTTAGAACATGCATGCCTTCTTTTTCAAGTGCATTTTTTATCACATAAATATTCCGATGATCATCGTCAACAACGAGAACCGATTTTCCTTGTAAAACCGTAGAAGATGGGCTAACTTCCTGTTCATCATTAGGCAGATTTTTAATGGATGCTTCAATAATAGATTCAAAATCTTTGGCAGAAGCAGCTTCAGTAATCACTGTTTCCTCTGCTTTTTTCGGTAAACCATCAGGTAGGCTTGGAATAAATAAAGTGAAACTGCTGCCCTTCCCTTCTTCACTCTTTACTTTACATACCCCGCCAAGAAGCTGAGCAAACTCTTTTGTTATAGATAATCCGAGCCCTGTTCCACCATACCTTCTCATTGTTGCTCCATCCACCTGCTGGAAGGCTTCGAATATCTCCTCCTGCTTCTCTATAGGAATTCCAATTCCTGTATCTGAAACAATCACCTTTAACCATGTATCTGAGGAATTCGCTTGAGGGAAGCTGCTGATCTCATGGCTGTGCGCTTTTTCAAAAGTAACAGAAACAGAACCGGAATCAGTAAATTTAAAGGCATTTGAAAGTAAGTTTTTAATCATTTGCTGAAGGCGCTGTTCGTCTGTAAATATTACTTCTGGTACACCTTCAATCTCAGTAACAGTGAATTCAAGATTCTTCTTCTTAGCGAATTGAACAAAGTTCCGTTCCAAATGATCAGTAAAAACACTCATATTCACTTCTTCAAAGTGTATCTCAAGCTTCCCAACCTCCACTTTAGAAAGGTCAAGAATATCATTTATTAAGTCTAGCAAATCCTGACCGGCTGAATGAATAACCTTAGTAAATTCGACTTGTTCTTCATTAAGGCCATGATTCGGATCATCAATCAGCATTTCTGAGAGCAGCAGAATACTATTCAATGGTGTACGAAGCTCATGAGACATGTTGGCAAGAAATTCAGTCTTGTATTTCGAACTCAGCATTAGCTCTCTAGCCTTTTCTTCAAGTGCTTCCTTTGCAGACCTCAGTTCCTCCGACTTCAGCTCTGCATCATTTGTGCGTTCTTCTAATTGCTCATTAATCATTCGGAGCTCTTCCGCTTGAGTTTGCAGCTCCTCTGATTGTGACTGCAATTCCTCAGATTGCATTTGCAGTTCCTCTGTCTTTGTCTGCGAGTCCTCCAGTAAACGGGCAATTTCCATTCTGCCTAATATATTTGTAATGGCGATGCCTAGCGTGTCCAGCACTTCCTCCAATAGTTTTAAATGAGTAGATGTAAACTCGTTTAGACTTGCCAGTTCCACAACCGCGACGACTTCATCCTTCACCAAAACTGGCGCCATCATAATGCTTCTTGGTGCCACACTTCCAAGTCCAGTATGAATTAGATGATACGTACTTGGAACATCTTTTAGAATATAGTGCTTCTTTTCAACGGCACATTGCCCTACTAGCCCCTCGCCTGGATAAAAAAACTCTCTACCGACATGTTGACCGTCTTCTGCATAGGAGGATTTTTTTCGATAAACCGGCCTTCCATTATTCGTTTCCTTCACATAGAAAACACCAAGATTGGCATTGATTGCATGGGACAATTGGCGAATGAGCTCTTCACCAAGGGAATGAATATTGACATGGTGGCTATACAGATGAATGATGTCGGCAGAATGGCTTTGTATCCAATTTTGCTCCGTTATTTCTGAAATATATTTTCTTTCTTTTTCATTATAGGTTTCTAAAGACGCTGCCATTGAATTAAAGGACTTTGCTATATCTCCGAATTCATCATTTGTATGAATTTCTACCCTTGGGAGCTTGGACAGGTTTTTATAATCAATAAGATTGAGCCCCTTTAATATGATTGCCATCGTTTTACTTGTGCTTCGAATGAGTGAAAGTGTAACAAGGACAATCATCAGTAGGGCTAGAGTAACAGCTGATATTAATACAATGACGAGCTGGGAATGTGTTTTTGTAGCACTTTGGAGTGATTCATCCATTAATGTTTCCTGGTATTCAATAAATTCACCTAAATCGAGTAAAAGCCGATCGCGATTGATTCGTTCACTATCATAAATGGTTTGCATTTCATCAAATTTACCGCTTTTGAATTTTTCAATAAATTCCTTCTCCATCTGATTGTAGGCATTGTAAGATTGTTCAATTTCGTTTAGAACCTCTCTGCCTCTAGTTGTATTAATGGAGGATTCTAAGTTAATGATTTCTGATCTAATGCCATCTTCATTATCTTTTAGAGATTTTTCAATCAGTTCAGGGTTTAGTTCTTCTTTAACAATTAATATCCGCAAAAGCTGGCGATCAGTTTGATCGAATAGCCTTCTGATTTCAGTAGTTTGGTTTACTTTATAGTAACGATCCTTCACAATCTCTAGCATATTAGCTTTTATTAAATTTGCCATAAAAAGGATGACAAACATCAATAGAAGCATAAAAAATATAGTCAAGCCTAAGCTAAGATATTGCTTCCTTTTAAAACTCACTAAATACGCCTCCTTCAAGATGAAATAAGTTTAAGAGGTTTAATTATTTATGAGTGGCAGAATGACTGCTAAAACGTTATGTATGGCCGTTCGGCTAAAATGCTAGCCGAGCGGCCTATTATGGGCTTTTACTGGTTTTGATAAGTCGCTCCTCGGACATCCGTCATCCATTCAAGCTGAATGAGCTTAAGGTGGAATAAGGTGATCGGATCACGGTATAGTTCAGGATTTTCCCTAATTTCCTTCAAAGACTCTTTATTGAATTCAATCTGACTTCCTGATTCCTTCACTGCTTCCTGCAGTTCAGTTAACGGCGGACTAAAAAACATGCTGACATCTCTATCTATCGATTTTTCAAAAAGTTCAAATGGCTGGAAGAATTGTTCTGCAACCGATGCAGCCACTTCGCTGTAATCCTCATTTTCAATAAATTGTTTATATTTATTATGGAGCATTGATTTATTTTGCTGAATAGCTCCGAGCAATCTGCCCGCGCTCTTTAAAATAAACTGTGATGGTGTAAAGCGGTTTAATATATTTATATTTTCTAGATGCACTTTACCTCTCGTCATCCGATCTGCATCTCTGCGCCAATCATCTAACACTTTAAAATCACATGCGAGACTTAGTTTTTCTTCCTCATACAGATCATTAAAGCCCGCACCCATTTCATTCAGGAATTCTTGAGCCTCGGTGAATTCATCACTTGCCTCGTTAATCCACTGATGAATCCCCTTATGGAAGCTTGGCATAATCATTTCATCTAAATGATGACGAATACGATTATTCATTTCAGCATTCAGCTGAACATGGACCTTCCCAAAATCGCTGTCCTCATGTATTAATTCTGAACTCCCTTTAAGCAGTTCAGGAATATCCTCCATTAGCTGAAGCTTTAGATCGTCTTTTATCTTTGTAAAGGACCTTTTCATGACTCGGGCTTTTTCTTCCTCCAAATCACGTAATTGATTGGTCGCTCCTGTTAATTTGGTTACCATCTCATCATTCCATTTAATGGATTCAATGAAACCATTCTCCATTTCCACGCGTCTTTCCAGTAGGAACTTAATCGTTTTGCGAATATAATGCTGAACCTTAGACGTTCTTTTTTCTTCAAGATTGTCGTTATTCGTGATAGATTTCAAGAATTGAGTTAAAGGCTCAAGCTGTTCATCACGGCCAGAATAGGCAAATACTCTTGCTTTTGAAAAATAAGTATTCACTTTCGAAGTGGCACTGTCTATCACTTCCTGCTCCATCTCATTAGAATCTACCCCATTTAACAAGAAATGAATAGGAAGGTCAGGTGCCTGCTCACGAATTTTCACAACCATATCAAGCTCTTCCTCTGTGAAAGCATGATTGGCATTAAGTACGAATAGCAGACTATCCGCGAGCTGCAAATATTGGAATACTTCATTTCTGAATCGGTTCAGACCCGTTATGCCAGGTGTATCAATAAAGGCAAGCTGCTTTTCGCGAAGAAAAGGTGTAGGCTTTTTATACAGGATCACAGTCTGTGCGTTGTCGCTAACATCGGATAAATGAGAAATTTCTCTTTCTCCTTCATCGCCAATCTCCTGTATGCCAACCGTCTCATCATCCTTGAACATCACAGTTGTTGAAATAGAGTCATCGATTATTGTTTCACCAAGTAAATGATTGATAAATCCCGATTTCTCATTGCCAGCGGCTCCGGCAATTAATAGATTAGGAGCCTGAAGATCAAGAAGCTCCTTCACCATCCATTCAAATCGGTGTCCAATCTCGATACCATTCTTCCTTGCCCAAGAGACAACGGACTTGAATAACTCGAATCCATCCGTTAAGCCATTTCGGTCGCGCATTTCTTGGCTAACCTTTTTCTCGGCTAAATTAATCGCTGAATGCTCGATACTCGAAGGGAAGATTTCACTCCATGCTAGGGCAGAAGCAGCTGCAATGGATGAATAAGCAGAATCAGCCATTTTCACCCAGTTGCTTAAATGATTCGGAATTAAATGTGAAATTTCTCTTATTAAATACTTCCCATTAATTAATTCGAAATATGTATCATGATAAACGGCCGAAAGCTCTTTCCATGAATGGGAGCTTCCGCCTTCCATATGGAGAAGGATGTGATTTAATTCTTTAACCCAAGTAAAATATAAGTCTCCATTTCGATATTGATTCCATAAGGAAACAGCCAGTCTTTCAAACTTTGCCAAATCCGCCTTAAATAAAGTGACCAATGCTTCATTGAAATAATTTGGTTCTGTCTTCTTTATCTTTCCATCCTCGACATAAGATTGCAGAATGTCGAACCAAGAAAGATCTCCTGTCCGGATGGATTCATTCACAGCAAGTTCAATGGCATTTTTCCAATCCTGATGCTTTTCAAAAAACGCTTTAGCAATGCTCGTTACATCCCGATAGTCTGGGTTAAAGGAAACAGCCTCCTTGATCACCTCAACTGCAAAATCAAGCTTTCCGCGTGCTACATAAGTGGAAAACAACTGTAATAGCACTTCCATTTTCAGATATTCTGAGTCTGTTTGAATGGACCGGTACAAATCCTCAGCTGTAGCAAGAATCTCTAGTTTAAAATAAGCATCTGCCATATTCTTCTTTGCCCATGGCTCAAGTTCATTATTAATATTCTCCCATTTAAAAATGGCTGCTTCATAATCACAATTTTGGAAGTAAATCTCCCCTTGAGCAAAGCGAATAAAGGAAAGTTCCGATATTGCTTTCCTTTGCTCCTCCATATACAGCTCACCTAATGCCTTGATGGGATGGACATTCTCTTTCCCTTCCACTAATGACTTGTAATAACTTTTTCCTATTAATTGTTCATCTATGATCATCATGCTACCCCCGCAGAATATTTTCACACACTTGATATTTTCACTAATATCAAAACAAGCCGAAACGGCTAAAGCCCAAGAAGCTTCATCTACTTTTTTCCTATCTTTTATTCTAACAAAATATTTTTATGGCAAATTTTCAATTTTGATTACAATATTGTATTCTTATGTAACAAATTAAATAATGGGCAAAAGTCCTAATGCGTCTATCCTAGTTCTTTACCCCAATTGCTTATTTGACAAACCATTTCATTGCGCTTTTCTTTTCATTCTAAGCAAAATTCATTATGATTACAATTTCAGCAGGTCTAATTAATCATAGATGCTAAGGTTATTCCCTTCGATTGATTTACTTGGGTAATAACAGTAAAATAAGAATTAACTACCTACATATAGAAAGGCTGATACCGGTTTGGAACAAAATTCGTCAAACTTTATTAAAAATATTATTATCGAGGATTTGGAATCAGGAAAACATAAAGAAATCATTACTCGTTTTCCTCCCGAACCGAACGGGTATCTTCATATCGGTCATGCGAAGTCCATTGTCATTAACTTTGGTCTTGCCGATGAGTTTAACGGAAAGACACACTTGCGATTTGATGATACCAACCCATTAAAAGAAGATCAGGAATATGTTGATTCTATTAAGAACGATGTAGCATGGCTTGGCTATGAGTGGGATGATCTCCGCTTTGCCTCCGACTATTTTGAGGAAATGTATGATCGTGCAGTTCTACTTATCAAAAAAGGGAAGGCCTATGTGGATGATTTATCTCAGGAAGAAATCCGTGAATACCGCGGCACCCTGACAGAGCCAGGAAAGGAAAGTCCTTATCGCAATCGTCCGGTAGAAGAAAATCTAGATTTATTCGAACAGATGCGTAATGGCGAATTTGAAAATGGCAGCAAGGTGCTGCGTGCAAAAATTGATATGGCTTCGCCGAATTTGAATATGCGTGATCCTGTCATTTATCGAATTTCTCATGCTTCACACCATAATACTGGGGACAAATGGTGTATTTACCCTATGTACTCCTTCGCCCATCCATTAGAGGATGCGATTGAAGACGTCACTCATTCCATTTGTACGACTGAATTTGAGGATCAACGTCCTCTTTATAATTGGGTTATTGAAGAATGTGAAACGAAAAGCAAGCCGCAGCAGATTGAATTTGGGCGTCTTAACATTACGAATACAGTTATGAGTAAGAGAAAGCTTAAGCAGCTTGTGGACGAAGGCTTTGTTGATGGCTGGGATGACCCTCGGATGCCAACGATTTCTGGATTAAGAAGAAAAGGCTTTACACCAGGAGCAATCCGCGAATTTGTTAAGGCAACAGGCATTTCCAAAGGTTATGGCGCAGTTGATGAGGCTATGCTTGAGCATTTTGTCAGAGAAGATTTAAAGCTGACTGCACCGCGAACAATGGGCGTATTGAACCCGCTTAAAGTAGTCATAACCAATTATCCGGAAGATCAAGTCGAAATGCTTGATGCGGAAATTAATCCAGAAAATGAGGAAATGGGTATACGACAAATTCCATTCTCCCGAGAAATTTATATTGAGCAGGATGACTTCATGGAAGACCCGCCAAGCAAATATTTCCGACTTTACCCAGGTAATGAGGTCCGTCTAAAGCATGCTTATTTCATTAAGTGTAATGATGTGATTAAAGATGAAAACGGCCAAGTGGTTGAAATTCACTGCACATATGATCCTGAAACAAAAAGCGGGACAGGCTTTACAGGACGTAAAGTGAAAGGAACTCTTCACTGGGTTGATGCTAAACATGCCATTCCAGCTGAATTTCGTTTATATGAGCCATTAATTCTTGATTCAGAATTGGAAGCAGGAGCAATGGACGATTCTGCAGAAGAAAAGACGTTTTTGGATTATGTAAATCCAAATTCGCTTGAAATCGTTCAAGGCTTTATTGAACCTAATATGAAGGATGTTAAAGCACAGGACAAATTCCAATTTTTCCGTCATGGCTATTTTAACGTGGATCCAAAGAATTCAACGGCTGAGAAACACGTATTTAACCGTATCGTTTCGCTAAAAAGTTCATTTAAGCTATAATGAGTAGCACATTTTTGCACTTTTAACACATCAAAGGGAGGAACCCATAATGACAAACGAAAATGAAAATCAAACACTGCCGCCAAAAACCTGTACAATTGAGCGACTAATCACTTTACCAGCAGACATTGAATTGGTGTTAGCAGGAAAGAAAACGGCTACGCGCCGCAATGGCCGCTATGCAGACGTTGGTGAGATTATGGATCTTCAAGGTCATAAATTTGTCGTTGAAAAAGTATATTCACAATCTTTAGGTGAATTAACGGATGAGCATGCCAAGCAAGAAGGATATGAAACCGTTGAAGATTATAAGCAATCCATTCTATCCTATCACCCTGGCATGCCATGGCTGCCACAAATGAGAGTATGGGTGCATGAGTTCCGTCCAGTCTCGGAATAATCGCATTTTTCATGGATACACTATACCGCTTCATCCTATACATCCATGTAGGCAGTGCTGTTCTATCCATTGGTCCATTTTTCGTTTTAATTCCGATTGCGAAAAAATTGCGGGCAGCCGAACATGAAGTCCAGCTAGCCTACTTGGATATATTCCGCTATTCTGTCCGGCTTGTGAAGCACGCCGGACATCTCCTTGTCGGGAGTGGTGCATTACTCATAGCTATGGGGCATTGGACGTGGAAAACATCATGGATTATTGCAACGTTAGCTGTAATGTTTGGTTCCGTATTTTTTCTAGCCAGGGCTTTTACTCCTATTTTTCGTAGATTTCATGAGCCTGAACAAGATACACAGCAGCTTGTCCAAAAGCTTTTAAAATCAACCTGGCTTTATTTAATCCTATTAATGGTCATGCTCTGGCTAATGGTTGTAAAGCCTTCACTTTGGTAAAGGTCGGTTTGCATTTCAAGACTATCTAACTCTCACTTTTCCATATTATTATCTCAAAATGGTCAGCCTCGGATTAGAGCCTGGCCATTTTTCTTAGGAGTCTAAAAAATTTGGAGGCATTATGCTCTTTGTTTCCAGTTTTCCATGGAAGCCTAAAAATTTTGGAAACATCGCGCTCTTTGGTGCCCTTTTTTCTATAGGAATCTAAAAAAATGAAAGCATCTCCTTTATGGTTGACTGCGTTCATTTTTTGCATAAAACACACTGTATACCATTTAAAATAAAAGCCAGGATGTTATCATTTTCCTTTTGATTCCATTCTGCATTATAATAATAATTGAAATTAAAATTCAGAGAAAAGTTACTTAATTATATGAATCTATAGGGATTGGAGTGGTTTTTAAAGTGGGTGTTACGTTACGAAAAGGACAGAAAGTTGATTTAACAAAGGCTCATCCAGGTCTTGAGGTTGTGGTGGCTGGTTTGGGCTGGGATGTTAGCCACAGTCATTCACAATATGATTTGGATGCCTCAGCATTTTTAGTTGGCCCTTCTGGCAAGGTCCAAAGCGACATGGATTTTGTATTCTATAATAATCCTAGAGGCGGAAATGGTTCGGTTATTTACAGCGGCGATAATCGCACGGGAGCTGGTGCCAGTGATGATGAACAAATTACAATCGAATTAAATAAAGTTCCTCCTTCAATTCACCGAATTGCATTCACCATCACAATCCATGATGCACATGTAAAACAGCAAAACTTCGGACAAGTTTCTAACGCCTATGTGAGAATTTTTAACGCTATGACAAATGAGGAATTAATTCGTTTCGACCTAGGACGTGATTTTACAGTAGAAACGGCCATTGTGGCAGCTGAACTGTATCGCCATAACGGAGAGTGGAAATTCAATGCCATTGCAAGTGGCTTTCAAGGCGGGTTAGCCGCACTTTGCAGAAATTTTGGCGTTCATGTAGATGATGAGCCTGCTCCTGCACAACCTGCTTATCAAGCTCCGCCCATCAATCAAACATACGGAAGCTCTCAGCAAGCACAATCATTTTCAGGCCAACAACATACATCCTATAATCAGCCGACTTTCGGTCAAACAAATACACACAGTCCTTCTTATAATCAACCAAGCTATAATCAATCTGGGCATCAGAATCAGCCTTACAATCAGCAAGCCTATGGACAGCAGGCGAGCTATAATCAGCCTACATATGGTCAAGGATATTCCTCAGGGCAATCTTATGGCGGAGACAATATTAATTGTACCCGATGTGGATCTTCGAATGTAAGAACTGGTGAGAAAGGCTTTGGTCTGGGAAAGGCAGCAATTGGCGGGTTAATCCTTGGTCCTATCGGGTTATTGGGTGGTTTTATTGGAAAAAATCAGCTTAAATTCACATGCAACAGCTGTGGAAACGTCTGGTCTCCTAATCAAACTGATTATACACAATGGGCCAATCAGCAAAAAAGAAAAGCTCAAGAATTATTTGCCCGCTATAAAAGCCAGGATGTTATGGATGCTGTTGTTGCCGCATGTGCACTCGTATCATTAGCAGATGGAAGACTGGACCCATCCGAGCGACAAAAAATGATGGAATTTGTCAATCAAAGCGAAGAATTGCGCGTTTTTGATACAAACAAAGTGATGCAGCAATTTAATTACTTCGTCCAAAAAATCGAACGTGATTCTATTATCGGGCGTGCCGAAGCATTTAGAGCTTTAGGACGTGTCAGATCGAAGCCTGAAATTGCTCGCCTTGTTGCTCGTTATTGTATCGCACTTGGCTATGCAGACGGTCATTTCGATCCTAGTGAAAAGCAGATCGTTTCAGAAATCTGTATGGAATTAGGGTTAAATCCCCAAGAATTTTTATCATAATCTGCGCCATCTTTATGAATCTACAAAGAGCCTTTCAAAAAAAGGCTCTTTTTTTGGCAGGAATTCTGTTTTTTAAGCCTTTCTCCACGGAACTATTTATCCTTATTGGATCTTCCTTTTTTTGCTATGATATACATATCATGAATTAGGGGGAGTCTTTGTGGAGAAACGAAAGCTAATCGTTACCCAAAATTTAAGTGAGGATTTAGTTGAAGCTATAAAAGAAGTTATTCCAGACTGGGAGCTTATTGTTGGAAAAGATAATACAGTTTGGCAAGATCATTTACAAGAAGCGGAAATTATAGCAGGCTGGAAGAAAGAATTAACTGAACATGTGCTATCCCATGATTCTAAGCTGCGTTGGGTTCAATCTTGGTCTGCAGGTATAAATAGCATGCCATTGAAAGAATTCAATAATCGTTATATCCAGTTAACATCGGCCAA
Source organism: Bacillus sp. JJ1503 (assembly GCF_036965125.1). Taxonomy (NCBI): domain Bacteria; kingdom Bacillati; phylum Bacillota; class Bacilli; order Caryophanales; family Bacillaceae; genus Bacillus; species Bacillus sp. JJ1503. The sequence continues at coordinate 17,081 of NZ_JBALOZ010000192.1, read as the reverse complement.
TGGGGTTCATTCCTTCCCAATTTCCGAGACTATCTTTGCACTGATGCTCGGGCTTACTAGAAAAATACATACATATGTGAAAAATCAGCAAACAAAAACATGGCATCATTCTGGGTTAAAGCTTGAACTGCATGGCAAAACAATGGGTCTCTTTGGGGTAGGGGCCATTGGCAAGGAAACAGCCAAAATTGCCAAGGCATTTGGCATGAATGTTTTAGGATTCCGCCGTTCTGGCTTACCTGAAGAACATGTTGATACGATGTATTCGCTCGATCAGATAAATGAAGTATTACCCATATGTGACTATGTAGTTGTAACGCTTCCGCTAACAGAGGAAACAAAGCAATTATTTGGAAAAGAACAATTTGACCTCATGAAGCCTTCATCCTTCTTCATTAATATTGGCCGAGGCGATATTGTTGTAGAATCAGAGCTTATCAAGGCTCTAACTGAAGGAAAAATCGCTGGCGCAGGCTTGGATGTATTTGAGAAAGAGCCTCTTAGTGAAGATAGTCCTTTATGGGAGCTTGAAAATGTAATCATCACGCCACATACAGCCGGATCAACTGAACATTATGATAACCGCGTCATTAAGGATATTTTTATCCCGAATTTGAAGAGCTATCTAAAGGACGAGAGGCTTCCAATAAATTTAGTAGATTTTCACAAAGGTTATTGAAACAGCAAAAGGGATTACCTCCTTAGAGGAATCCCTTTTTGGCGTTTTGTGTCTGCCCCATCCCCCTTTTCTTCCGTTTCCGGAGCAATTCCTCCAATGCACCTGATCCAAGAACAACACCGGAAACAATGAATAGCAAACCTAATAAGTGAATGGAGGTGATGATTTCTCCCAGAAGAACAGCCGAACCAACTAATGAGAAAAACGTACTTAAATTAATGAAAATGGATGCTTCTGCGGGTCCGATTTTTTTAATTGCTGCATTATAAAACATATGCCCCAAGGCTGTTGAAAGCAATGCCGATGAAAAGAAGGCAACCCATAGAAGGATAGGGGCTCCGAATAACCCTTCAAACCCTTTTGGCTCCTGCCACAAACTAATAAAAAATAAAAGAACACTTCCCAAGACCAGCATATATCCGGTTAATAACCGTGGATCCATTGATTTCGCTGCCTTGCTAATAAGAATAAAGCTTAGGGCTTGTGAAAGAATCGAAAAGAATATATGTAAGTCACCTATCGAAAGACCTGATAACCCTCCTTCACCGGATAAAACGATAAAGGAAACCCCTGCACTTCC
>NZ_JBALOZ010000192.1:6081-15816 GCF_036965125.1 Bacillus sp. JJ1503 | reverse complement strand
TTCCTAAAATGAGCGCCCCATTTGTAGCTGTTGTATTCGTAAGACCTACTGATAAGAAGAAATGATGGCCGACTACGTTGAACAAGCTGCCAAAAATAATAAACTTCCATGCTTCCTTACTCGGCCTTCGAATTTTCCGCATCAAAGCCATAATGAGAAAGACTGAGATCCCTGCCGTAAAAATTCGCAAAGAGGTAATGGTAACGGGCGGAAAATAACCTACAAGTATCTTGACAACTGGCACATTAAATCCCCAAGCCATCATAATCGCTATTAGCAAAAGATAGGTTTGTATATTTTTCAAAATGATTTCCTTCTTCCTTCACTTTCACATAATTAAACCTATTTTAGCATGGAAATCTTTACAAATTCATTTTATTTGAATCCATGAAGAAAAAAGCCAGCTCTCACAATAGAGAACTGACTTCATTATTCAATACTATTTTATATTCTGCTCATGGCGCTGATCTTTATCAGCTTTTACTTTAGGGCCTTTTTTCGGCTTTGGTCCCATGTTGTCGAAGCGAGCTAGGTCATAAACTGCTGCTCCCACAATCTCTGCTACATCCTGAAGCTTTTCTTTGCTGATTTTATCAATGGAATCTTCAGGTGTATGGTACCAAGGCTCAGACGGACTGTGGATAAATAATGCTGCTGGGATTCCTGCTTCGGCAAATGGAACATGATCACTGCGTCCGCCTTGGCCATATGGAGTTGGTTCTCCGTTAAGTCTTGTGCTTGAAGCCTGGGCAAGCTCAGTCACTAGGTTAGGCTTCCCATCAAGAGTAAGCAAGACTAAATCTCCCGCATCCCTGCTTCCAACCATATCAAGGTTAAAGTTAGCAATCGTGCGCTCTTGTTCGTCATCTGATAGATTGTTAACATAGTAGGTTGAGCCAATTAATCCAAGCTCTTCCGCGCCAAATGTAATAAATTTAATTTCTGTATCAGTCGGCACGTTTTTAAATACACGTGCAAGCTCAAGTGTCGTTGCCGTTCCGGAGGCATCATCATTTGCTCCTGGTGCACCTGCAACTGAATCGTGGTGAGCCCCAACGACAATTACTTTACCGGTATCTTTTTGTTTATTTGTCGGTTTTTTCGTAGCGATTACGTTATGGGAAAGACTTTCTCCCGCTTTAGCACCCTCAATTTTCAAGCTTGTCCTTAATTCGGTTCCTGCATTTAGCTTAGCAAGAAGTGCCTCGCCCTCCGCTTGCGTTAAAGAGACAGCCGGAACATATTTATCATTGGCTTCGCCAAGCGTTCCGTTTACTGCACCGCCCGTATTATTAAAAATAATAACTCCTGCAGCACCTTTTTCAGCCGCATTTAACACTTTTTCAGCGAAACTAATATCACCGCGTTTGATGAGAGCAATTTTTCCAGTCAGATCTGTATTGGCAAGCTCCTCTTTCTTTCCTAAGTTTGCATAAACAAGATCACCCGAAACATTGCCGCTTACTGTGTATGTAAAAGAACTTGGTTTAAGCACTCCATCATAGCCATTTACGTTCAATTCAATCGAACTTGGAGGTGTATAGCCATAAAAAGTAAACGGCTGTAATTCAACATCATATCCATATGACTCGAATTGTTCTTTAATATACTTGACTGCTTGTTCCTCAGCTTCTGTACCAGCCACACGTGGTGTTTTAGATAAATGTTCAATATTTTTATAAATATTTTCTGCATTAATCTTATCGATGACTTTGTGATCAAATACATTAACTGGCTGAGCTTGTCCAACTTCATTCGGCTTCGCAAATACAGCCGAAGTGCCGACCGCACCAAAGGCTAATGTGGTTGCTAGCGCCATAGATAATAATGGTTTTTTCATAGAATCCCTCCTAAGACATAGATTAATAAAAATATTAAACTATTCTAAATATTAAGGAAGGGAATTTGTAACTACTCCGAGGTAGGACAAATAATCTATTTTTTTCCATTTTTGTTTAACTAAGGATAAAAGACACGGGTAATAAAGCATGACTTGCAGCTTTGTCGAAAAATAAGCACGAAAAAAGCCAGCCCATTAAAGGCTGGCTCATCCAAATTATTTTAAAACATCGTGGTCAACATAACGTTCACCATTTAACTCACTAATCACATTAATGGCAACTTTTGCGCCGTCTCCTGCTGTGATGATCGTGTGCACGCTTACCCCTGCAGCAGTGCCTGCTGCCCATATTCCATCAATATTCGTTTTTCCGGCTACATCCACATCAAAAATCGTTTTAACTCTCGGTTCTGTACCATCTTTTGTTTTTAATCCTGCTTTTTCGGCAAGATCTGTTAAAAAGCCTGTTGCGAGAATCACATGCTTAGATTCATATGTCTGATTATCTGTTTGAACCGCGAATCCAGCCTCTGACTTTTCAATATTTTCAACGGATGCTTCAACAATTTCAGCACCGAATTTAGCAGCCTGCTTCTTCCCAACCTCGACTAAATCTGGACCTGAAATCTCAAGCACGCCATAATGGTTCTCTAACCATGCACGCTTCGTTACACTTTTATCATTATCAATGACTAATACCTTTTTTCCTGCTTTAGCAGCGAATAATGCCGCACTTCCTCCTGCTGGCCCTGCTCCAATTATTGTAATATCGTACATAACTTGTTTCCTCCTAAATATAATTTCATAATATTAGATTAACTAAATAAAGGCTCTTTGTAAAATAATGTGACTTATACAATTCAGCCCTATTCTTCTCTACTATTATGGACTTCATGAAGGGAAGAAAACTCTAGTCCTCGTCTTTAATATCTCGATCCTCTGGAATTGGTTCATTTTCCAATTCCTTGACTAAATTTTTATATTTCTCCAGCTGTTCAAAATGTGTCTTAAACTGATCCCTATAGACCAATACCGCCCCTTCACTATCATGTAAGACTCGAACTTTTCCTTGTAAAATTAAGTTCTCCACATATGTTACTGAGACAGATAAATATTCTGCTGTTTCTTCAATGGTTAAATACAATATAATGTCACTCCAGTAATTTTTTTTGTCTTTTACTGTCTATCAAACTAGGATAAAATGTTTATGGACTGGAAATTTATTTTTCTAGTTATAACTATACCATTACGAACATAGGGAAATGGAATGATTATTTTCTCCATTCGGGTATGGAACAGGAGTTACACGAATCAAATGAACAAAAAGAAACTCTTTATCCTATACATAATGATAAGTATTATTTGGATTTTTGGCACCAACTATCTTCTTAGTCAATTTCAGCCTTCTTCACTTATCAATACGATCGAAAGAATGAAGGAACTGCTTTATATACTTACAACCGGCTGGCTATTTTATTATTTTATGGAAAAGATGGAACGATCAAACAAACTTAAAGGAGAAGAAAGGCGATTATCAACCCTTATCAACTCAATGGTTGACTTCGTGAACTTCAAGGACGGGGAAGGGCGCTGGATCGAGGCCAATGAATTTGGCTTAAAATTATTTCAGCTTGAGGATGTAGATTACAAAGGAAAAAAGGACTCGGAACTAGCAGAATATACAGAGTTTTACCGGGACGCGTTAATCTACTGTGAGGTATCGGATGAAGAGGCTTGGAAGAATAAAGGGATCACACGTATTGAGGAAGTCATCCCTCTTCCGAATGGTCTGCAAAAAACGTTTGACACGATTAAAGTCCCTCTCTTTCATGAAGACGGCAGCCGCAAGGGTCTAGTCATTATTGGAAGAGATATAACAGAAAGAAAGATCGTTGAAAACCTGCTAAAAAGAAGCAGGCAAAAGTATAAATCCCTATTTGAATATAATCCTGATATTGTTTATATGATCAATCTGAACGGAATCATAACAAATGTAAATCCGCAATTTAAAGCTGTTACTGGCTATGATGATCAAAGAATAATTGGCAAAAATATTAAAGACTCGCTGCCATTAGAAGGACAAAAGGCAATCCAAAAGGCGATTTCTAATATCCTAAAAGGAGAATGTGTTCAAAAGTATGAGCTTAAGCTGCCCCATAAGAACGGCGAAATCATCACATTGCAATGCACGAATCTTCCGATCATCGTAAATGGGACAATCGATGGGATTTTCGGTTACGGAAAGGATGTCACCCATATTAGGCAAACGGAGGAAAGACTAAGACGAACAGAAAAGCTGTCCGTTGTTGGTGAACTAGCTGCAAGTGTGGCACATGAAATTCGCAATCCGCTTACCTCGCTCATCGGATTTGTTCAACTGCTTCAGAAGGAGAACGAAAAAGATCATTTATATCATAAAATTATGCTAGACGAATTAAACCGAATTAATTATATAGCCGGGGAGCTGCTCCTGTTGGCTAAGCCCCAGCAGGTCCAGTTTACCCGTGCCGATATCCATCTCATTCTATTTGAGGTCATTTCATTGCTTCAATCTGATGCCAATTTATATAATGTCCAAATTGATTTTATTTCAGATATTCAAGAATATACGATAGACTGCGAACCAAATCAATTAAAGCAGCTTTTTATCAATATCATCAAGAATGCCATTGAGGCATCCCCAAGCAAAGGAAAAGTGGACGTCTATTTAAAACCGGAAGAGAATGGCGAAGTCCCCATTTTTGTGAAGGATCAGGGCTGTGGTATTTCTGAAAAACGGCTGGAAAAAATCGGCGAGCCGTTTTATTCTTCCAAAGAAAAAGGAACAGGATTAGGTCTGACTGTCAGCTACAAGATTGTGCAATCTCATAATGGTTCAATCGTATTCAATAGTAAAATAAATGAAGGAACAGAGGTCCTAATCAAATTACCAGTAACGAATGAAAAAAGTGTAGAACAAACAACTAATTAATAAAAGAAGATCTATTAATCAAGCGTTTGATTAGTAGATCTTCTTCCTTTTTAAAGGCTATATTTATCCTTTGATTTCAAGCAGTTTTTGTCTTAAGTCGCTTTCCATTGTTGCCAGCTCTTGCTCAGCTAGGCGGCGCTTCTGGCGTCCTTCCTCCTGAATTCTTAAAGTCTCTTCCAGTGTAGAAATTAAATTTTCTTGAGTTTTCTTTAATGTTTCAATATCAACAATGCCACGTTCATTTTCTCTTGCAGTCTCAATGGTGTTCGTTTTTAACATTTCAGCGTTTTTCAACAAGAGCTCATTCGTTGTCTTAGACACTTGCTTTTGTGCCTCTACCGCATGGCGTTGCCTAATCAGCGTTAGGGCAATGGCTACTTGATTTTTCCACAACGGGATAGCAGTCATAATAGACGATTGGATCTTTTCAACAAGCGCCTGATTCGTATTTTGAATTAGACGGATTTGCGGAGCGCTCTGAATCGTAATTTCTCGGCTTAATTTCAAATCATAGAGTCGTTTATCTAGCCTGTCTGCGAACTGAATCATATCATTGACTTCTTGGAACTTCATTTGGTCGTTCGACTCTTCGGCTTTTTTCCTTAATGCTGGAATCGTTACATCATGCAATTCCTCGAGCTTAATTTCACCCGCTGCAATATAAACATTTAAGGCATGGAAATATTCTTTGTTATTCTCATAAAGCCTTTCAAGCATGACCACATCTGAAAGCAGGATATTTTTGCTGCGTTCAAGCTTTACGCTAATTCTGTCAATTTGTGCGCCAGTTTTCTGGTATCTGGACAAAGTCTCTTGTATCGAGCTTGAGATTCTGCCAAACATACGTGAAAGAAAGGATGATTTCTCCCCCTTCAAATCATCTGGATTCACTTCATTAAACTTCATCATTAATTCACTAATGATTTCCCCTACTTCCCCGATGTCCTTTTTTTGGACTTGTTCGAGCATCGAGTTGGAGAAGGACAATAGCTTTGACTGTGCAGGCGTCCCGTAAGAGATCATCGCCTGATGATTTGTCGGATCAATTTGCTTAGCAAGCTCGTATGCCATTTGTCTATTTTCTTCTGGAATCACGTCAATCAGCTTAACAGGTTTTTCTTTTATCGGTTCATTTTTGCTAGTCAGCTCAAGATTTTCCCCAAATGGATTAGATAGCAGATCATCCATTAAGTTTGTACTGCTTGTGTTTTTTAAAAGAGTTGGATTGTGCTCACTCATTTTAATCTCCTGCTTTCATCGATAATTCGTGAATCCTTTATGGTTTTAATTGTATGCTTGGCGACATCAATTTCGAAGTTCAGCTGGTCAATATCATCTGAGATGACTTTATATAAATCCTCTTCTACCATGGCCGTCAACTGTTCAAGGGTACGGCGTGTTTCATAAAGTGACTGGTCGAGCTCATATGTTTTCTTGGGCTGAGCGGATAAAAACACATATTTCTCCGAAAGCTCAACGGCTGAATCTAAATGGGAAAAGTAAAATTGTTCCGCTTTGTAAAAACGTTTTGGCTCCTTTTTCGTTAGCCTGTATATTTTTCTCGTTGTTCGCATTAGTTCCATTCTTTGCTTCAAAGAAGGAATATGACGAATCGAGAAAAGCGCCTTATGCAAGCGGGAAATTTTTCGTTTGGAATCATCGATGTTTTTCTTAATAAATTGGTATTCCTTCCTTGTCAGTTGATGGCGTTTTAAGAACCTTTGCTTTTGTATCATGCCTGTCATTAAATAAGCAAGAACTCCGGCCCCAAAACCAATGGCACCTGAGAGCCAGAATGTTTGGTTAAAGGCAAAATAGCTTAGCAGCCATACACTGGACGATGTTGGAAGAGCAATTAACATTCGTAATAGAAATGCTAAAAATTGATTCATATTTAATCGACTCCTAAAATCAAATTCGCCTGGGCGAATTTGCGCCCAGATTTTTATCGAGCGAGCTCGATAATTTCCTCTAAAAAATCTGAGGCATCCGCCGGAGGCTTATCTTTATTCAGCTAGGGCTTTACCCCCTGCTGAATTGAATACCTGTTTGCATTAATCTTATCACTTTAGAAGTGAAAGACTAATGCTGAATAAAGATAAAATTCTTAATATATATACGTATGAAGTAAATACAGGTTTCAGCTATAAAAAATTCCTTCTCTTCTATAAAGATACAGGAAAATTTCACTTTCATCTATAGACCTCAACCTTAAATTATTATAGGACTTGAGACGTAGCAAAACAAAATTAGCGAGCGAGAATTAATTTCGGAAACATATAAAAAAACCATTCACGGCCAGCGTTCTAGCCATGAATGGTTTCTGCTCAGAAACTATTTTATTGAATTTTTAATCGCTTGCTCAAAGGCTGCAATAATATCTTCCGGATGTTCGATGCCAACAGAGATCCTTACGACCTCTCTCGTAATACCTAACGCTTCGCTTGCTTCAGGTGGAAGGGCACGGTGAGAGGTCAGTAAAGGATGCGAAACCGTTGTCTCAACTCCGGCAAGGGTCGGAACTAATTTTACCCATGAAAGGGATTTAAAGAATTGATTAACATCTATACTTTTTGAAAGCTCGATCGTAACCATTGCGCCATATCCTGTCTCTGCTTCATTAAAAGGATAATACACCTTGGATATATTTATATTCCCCTGAAGAGCCTCAGCTAGTTTTCTTGCATTAGTGGTTTGGGTTCGCATACGAAGGGCCAGTGTTTTAAGCCCACGGCATGTAAGCCAAGCTTCAAATGGACTTACATTTGCGCCGAGATTTACGACTTTCGCTTTCGCCTTTTCTACTAAATCTGCTCTTCCGACAACGACCCCGGCAGTAACGTCACTATGACCGCCAATATATTTCGTTGCACTATGAACGACTAAATCTGCGCCGAGCTTAAATGGGCTGCAATGTAAGGGAGTTGCAAATGTGTTGTCAACAAGCACAGCTAATTGATGCATTTTCGCAAAATGAACAACAGCTTCAATGTCCTCCACTCTTAAAAGGGGATTGGTGATCGATTCTGTATACATTAGCTTTGTGTTTGGCTGAATAGCCTGTTCCACATGCTGCAGATTGGAGAAGGACACAAATGTTGTTTCAATCCCCAGTTGACTTAATTCTTCTTTTAATAAGTGGAAGCTGCCCCCATAAACATCTTCCGCAGCAATGATATGATCACCGCTTTTTAGCACGGTAAGAACCGCTGCCAATATAGCTGAAAGCCCTGATGATGTGGCAACACCTGCAGGGGCGCCTTCGAGTGCTGCAACCGCCTGACCAAGTTCATCGGTATTTGGATTGCCAACACGAGAATATAAGTAATTCCCTTCCCCTTGGTAATACCCCTCCATGTCATCTAAATCTTCAAAAGTAAACGCAGAAGTTTGATAAATAGGTGTTACCTTGCTTTTTATCGGTTTCTTTGATTTTTCTACACTGTGCAAAACTAATGTTTCAAATCTCTTTTCCAAAACAGACACCTTCTTTGTAAATATAAATTATTTTAATAAAAGTTCGATTAATTGAATTTTATCAATATTTCACCTGAAATCCAATTGAAATTCTTATATGATTCATCAATTAACTAGGATTTATTTCTTTTTGACTAAAGACCGTTATTTGTGGGACCAAATATTAAACCCTCACTATAAAAGCTCTATGGCGCTTGTTTTCGTGTTGCTCTATCGAAAACGCTCACCATGAATGATCTATGGCGCTTGTTTTCGCGTTGCACTACCTAATACACTCACCATGAATGATCCATGACTCTCGTTTTCGCGTAGCTCTATCGAAAACACTCACCATGAATGATCCATGGCTCTTGTTTTCGCGTTGCTATACCTAAAACACTCACCATGAACAAGCTTAGTTTATTGAATAACGATAAATCAAAAATCTCTCATTTGGATTATGTTTAGATTCCGGTAATAAGACCTCTTTCGTCAATTCAAAGGCAGTTTGATTTTCTAAAAAATAAGTATAATCCTCTGATGGATAATATAATATTAGCTCGATGTTCCGTTTACATTTTTCCACAGACAACAGGATATTGTTGATAACCTTCATAAAGATTTGTATTGAAAACGGATTGAAAAAATAAAACCGATTGTCCGCTGGATCAATTTCGTATTCTTCAGCTAAACAACAATGAAAGTGAATATCATCTTTTCTATTTTTGAATTTCTTTCCATACCTCTGAAGATTTTCAAGCGCTTCTGCATAATATCCTTCATTCATTTCCACCCCAACCGCTGTAGAATGGAATAAATAATTTGTAAAAAAGTTTAATCTACCTTTTCCACACCCAAAATCAACTAGCCTGTCACTGCTTTTCAGTTCATATTGGTTAAATAATAGGTCAAGTGCACTGTATGGAGTTGATTCATATCGATGGTAGTGAAAGGATTGATTGAAGCCCTTTTGATCCCCACATGTCCTAATATTTAATAATCCGTCAAAATAACGTTCGTTCATAAAAATGATCTCCTATTCTAACAACATTACCTATTTGAAATAATTTACTTTTTACCCATATTTGGCTATAATTAAATAGTTATAAACTCCTACTTACAACTGCTTTTCTACAAAACTTCTAAACCATCATCTTGAATTTCGTATATATTAAAATGTACATCATATACTCTCATTGCAACAGGAAAAGTATCCATCCAATGGCACTTACTAAAAAATCGCACCCTCTACATGCATGAATCAATTTCACCCTAATGATGACTAGTCAAAATATTTATAAAACAATTCGCTAAACGGAGAATACAATAATTCCTGCTATTTTTTTATCATATGATTCATTATAAAGTGAAACTTCAATCAGTGGGGGTTTTCCGACACACAGGACGTGCTAGCGTCGACAAAGACATTAGGACGTGGCGATCTTAGTTGGCCTTCATCCCCCACTGA
>NZ_JBALOZ010000192.1:0-6050 GCF_036965125.1 Bacillus sp. JJ1503 | reverse complement strand
CGTTAATCTGCGATAAAAGAAAAGGGGATAGTGATATGGATTTTAAAAACATGACTGTAGGTGAACTAAAGGCAGATTTGATTAAAGATGCCAAAAAAGGATACCCTTTCTTACTCGCGGGAGCCTTCTATTGGTTAGTTATGGGAGGATTGGGCTTTTTCATAGAAAGCCAACAGCAGCTCGCTCTTTTCTACCTGATTGGTACATGTAGTATTTTCCCATTGGCTATTGCTATCGGCAAAATACGTAAAATCAATCTTTTAAGTAAAAATCCATTAGGGGCTTTAGGAGGAATTATAGGAGGCATTCAAGCATTTTACATACCGGTTTGGGTGATCATTTACATTGAACAATATGAATTAATCCCAATGGCCATAGGTATTTTAGGAGCCTCACACTTTTTGCCATATTTATGGATTTATCAAAGTAAAACGTACGGAATTTTTACCATTGCAATGGCTGCAGTCTCTTTTATTTTCGGTTATGTCTTTATTAATCATGCATTTATGCTACTGCCATTTTTACTATGTATACTATATCTTCTATCCGTTATTGCCCTGTCGTTTGAGACAAAGTCATTTATCTCTATTGATGAAAGGAAGGGGATTGGCAAATAACAGTAGATCTATATAAAACAAAAAGTGAAGCTGCATCTAATGGATATCAGCTTCACTTTTTCTATAAACTATTTTCCAATCAAACTATATACAGAAGCTCCAACTAAATCCCCAGCCTCCTTCAAACGCTCAACACTAATATATTCGATTTTATCTTGTGGTGTGTGATAATAAGGCTCAAGGTTTGCAGTACCAGGCTCACGGCGAATGAAGTTAACAGCTGGAATCCCCGCATCGTGGAAGGATACGTGATCGGAAGCCCCGCGCTGATAGAGAACTAATTCAGACGGTGTTCCAATTCTTTCAGCTGTCGCCAGCGCTGTTTCCGTTACGATGTTTGCCTTGCCATCAACGGTATTCATATAGATGGCTGTTGCATTTTCCCAGGAGGTTCCGACCATATCCATGTTGAAGTTCGCAACGCTCCGCTCAACCTCATTCTGACTTAGCTGACTTACATAATAGGCGGATCCGACAAGGCCAATTTCCTCCGCACCAACAAAAACAAACCTCAATTCTTTATCGATCGGATAGCTTTTTAACACTCTTGCCAGCTCTAAAGCAGTAGCTGTACCAGACGCATTGTCACTGGCACCCGGTGCAAATGGAACACTATCAAAATGGGCAGACACGTGTACAATGTCGTGGTTTTTTCCTTTTTGAGGGGTTCTTGTCGCAATGATATTTTGTGATTTTGCATTTGCAATCCGTTTCACTTTTAATGTCACCGTTTTGTTTTGGGCAGCAATATCTTGAATTAGTGCTTCGCCGCTTGCTTTTGAGATCCCTCCAACAGAAATTGTCGTATCTCCACCGATGGAAGGATTTAATGGTCCAGGGGAATCCACATTATTATAAATCAGCACTCCGATAGCACCAGCAGCTATAGCGTTATCGATTTTTTCTTTAAATGTGATGTCGCCTCTTGAGATTAGAGCTATCTTTCCCACTGCCTCCTGTGTAAAATCGTCTAATTTCCCTAACCCAGCATCGTAAAGACTTGCAGTGATCCCTGCTTCAGGAGTATCCGCTGAACCGGCAGGGATACTAACCATGACTTCATTTTGATCGCTAGTCTGTAAATGCCCTGTCATTTTATCAGGAATCCTGAATTCTTGTGTCGTTACTTCATATCCGTAAGAAACCAAACGATCCTTAATAAACTTGGCGGCTCTCTGCTCACCTTCTGTACCCGTTACACGCGGGCCAATCGTTTCGGATAAATAATAGACATCTTCATACATACGCTCTGCACTAACTCTAGCAATAACCTTTTGATCCAATGCTTTTTCACTTGGATGAACAACGTGATTAGGTGCAGCCTCTGCTGTATTGGCGGAATTCATAGGAGCAAGATACAAACTTGAAGTGACTAAAAGAGTAGAAAGCAAAATGGAAGAGCCTTTTTTCAAAACAAAAACCTCCTTATGATATGATTTCACAAAAGGAATTCGCTTTTATTTCCTGCAAACCTTTTCAAAAACGAAAAACGAAACTTTCAACCTAGCAATATTTCAATTTACTAGGTCCTTAATAATGAATTATTTTAATAGACATAAGTCTTAAGACCATGAATAATTTGAAGGGCGTCTTTGCTTATTTTTCAACAAAAATAACCCAAAGCATATGCTCTGGGCTATTTCTTAAAGCGATCTTCCTCTTTCATTCCTACTTCACTGTTTCTGGTACAGCTTGAACCTCGATCATCTCTTTGCGCCGCTGTTTCCTAGCCGCTCCAATACTCAGTGCCTTTACTGAAAATAAACGGTAAACGGCCGGTATAAGAAGTAATGTAATAAAAGTCGCGAACATTAAGCCGAAAATAATAACTGTGGCCATTGGCGCCTGATAATTACCCGAAGTGCCTGATGCAAGCGCTAATGGAAGCATTGCGCCAGCTGTTGTTAAGGTTGTCATGAATATTGGACGAATACGGTTTTTACCTGCTTCAAGAAGTGCGTCTTCAACAGAGAAGCCCTCTCTGCGAAGCTGTTTTGTACGATCAATTAACAGAATAGCGTTGTTTAAGACGATGCCAATTAACATGATGACACCCATTCCTGACATTAGATTTAGCTCCATCTGAGTGATAAATAAACCTAGAATGGCGCCTACAATCGTCATCGGAATCACTGACATGACAATGAGTGGGTGGCCTAAATGATTGAACTGAACCGCCATAACTAGATATACCAGGAAAAGAGCAATTCCTATTACAAAGACCATTTCCATCATTAATTCCTGCTGTTGTTCCAGGTCCCCTGCAACTGATACTGATAAACCTGCTGGGGCCTTGAAATCCTCGATTAATTTCTGGACATCTCTATTGACCGCTCCAAGGTCCTTTCCTTCAATATCGGCAGAAATGGCGATAAACCGTTCCCCGTCTGAGTGGGAAATCTCATTTGGCGTATCCACGCTTTTCAATTCAATGAAAGCAGATAATTTTCTCTCCCCTTCTATGGTTGGTACCTTCATATCCAGCAAATCCTTTTTCGTTGCGGTCTTTTGATCCCATTTTACAAATAAAGGCATCTTCTCTTCGTTTATCGACATTTCACCAATAGGCATTTGTAAAAACGACTGCTCAATGAATTGTTTAATTTGAAGTTGGGAAAGTCCAGCCTTTTCAATTTCATCCGTTTTTAAAACAATGACTTCCTCTTGGGACATCCGCTCCATTGACGTTCTTACGCCAACAATGCCATCAATCCTTTGCAGCTCTTCCTTAAAGTCACCGGCTGTTGCTTGCAGCTGCTCTATGTCTTCTCCTTTTATTTTCACTTGAACAGGTGATCCACCGCCACTGGATAAGGCACTTTGAATACTTTCAATTGGATACAAATCCTGCATCTCCCGCAGTGTCTTCAAGATTTCTTCATTTACTTCCTTTTGTTCCTTTTTTATCTCATCGCCTTTTGTCATATTGATGATACTGTACAGCATTCCGCCATTATCAAGTACATAACTCGTATCTACATCCTCGATGGCACTCAGTTTTTCATTCATCGTTTGAACGATTTCGGCTTTTTCTTGATTTGTAATACCTGGTTCTAGATCAACCATTAGCTCCGAATATCGGTTAAACATATCAGGCATAATCGTCATTGGGATCTTTGTTACTAGTAATAAGGACCCTGCAAACATTAGGAAAAAGAGAGTAATGACACCGAGACTGCGGCGCTTTTTCTTGATGGTCCAGGAAACAGCATGGCTATACCCCCGCATAAACATTCCTTCTTTAGCTGCTCCCTTTGTCTTTTTAAGCTTCATAAACTTATCGGATAATGAAGGAATTAATGTAAAGGCCACAATCATGGAGCTGATTAATGTAATGGCAACTACTACTGAAAGCATGATCATAAATTGACCCATTTCGCCGCCGATCATTCCAATTGGAAGGAATACGACAATGGTCGTTAGAACCGATGCAATTACGGCCGAAGCAACTTCCTTTGTTCCCTCTAAAACCGCATCAAACTTGTTCAAACCTAGTTCTTTCTTTCGATAAATGGATTCTAGGATAACGATGGATGAATCAACCATCATCCCAATTCCCAATCCAAGTCCAATTAAGGTTAAAATATTAAAGCTATAGCCAAACATCCACATCGCTGCAAAGGTTAATAATACGGATGTTGGGATGGAAATACCGATAATGATAGTAGCCCTCAGATTTCTAAGGAAAATGAGAAGAATGACTGCAGAGATTAGCCCGCCAATAAGGATATTGTCTGTTACCCCATCAATCGATTCCTGCACATAGTCTGCCTGTGCAACCATTTCATTTAATTGAAACCCTGTAACTAAACCTTCATCCCGAATTTTTTTAATTTCCGCCCGAACTGCTTTTGCCATCTCAATTTGCGTTACATCTGCAGCCCTGCCAACCTGGATAAAAATAAGATCCTTCGTTCCATCTTTCCATACAAATGATGAACTTTCCTTAGGCTGCAGGGAAATCGCTGCTACCTTGTTAAGCTCAATAAATCCTGATTGAGTAGGAATTTTTAATCCCTTTACATCATCAATATTTTCTAATTTCGTATTCCATCGCAAAGAAGGTGAGTCCTTTTCATTATTAAGTACGCCCAAAGTAGCTTCATTATTGGACATCTGGATGGCACCAATTACCTGGCCTGCCTCTAACCCATGCTTCAGCATTTCTGCACGATCAAATTCAATTGTCACTTCATGCTCCAACATTCCAGAAAGCATTACGTCACGTACCTCTGGAAGCTCTTCTAATCTAGGCTCCAATACGTTCTTTGCAAATCCTGTCATGTCCCCCATGCTGCCGCCAGAAATATCCATGAAGAATTCATAGCTCTGACTTGCGCCGTACTGACCAGCATCCATTTCCTTGATTCCTGGATTTTCGGCCTTTGCAGCGTTAACAATTGACTCTACTTCCTTAAATACCTCTTCCCCCCGTCCCCGCTCAAAGGTCATCCGCAGGGAGCTCCTGCCTATCATAGTAGTCGATTGAATATCTTCGACACCGTCAATTCCTTTTATTTTCTGCTCTAATGGAGTTGTGATTGTCCGTTCAACTTCAATTGCAGCCATTTCTCCCGCACCAACTTCAACATAGGCACCGTCCATACGGATGGCTGGCATTAATTCCTTATCTAATTCGAATAACGAGTAGCTTCCAATGGCTAAAACCATCACTGACAGTAAAGCAATTAACATTTTCCTTTGTACAATAAATTTCAATAATTTCAAGCCTGTTCTCCTCACTCTCTCCTTTACCTTATAGGGTTAAAATAGACTTGGAGATTTTAACACAATTAGGTAAAAGTTAACATTTCATTATGTTACCATCTTACCTACATTTCCACCCTTTCATAACGAGCCTTAGACAGATATTTTTCTAAGTCTACAGTCTTAGAGGGAGTAAACATTTAGTCTAATAATAAAAAAGAGAGCCTCGAAAAAGTCGAGTGCTCCCAGCAGAATGCTTGTCCTATTGAAAAATTTTCGTGAATTGTAGAAAATACACTTTTGGATATTGATCATTTAGATGGTTATATTCTTGAGGAACTTCAAATTCATGTAGGTAAATTATGAGGCTATCGATGCAGTTGTGCCTTCATCTTGACGATGTCTCTTTCGTTTTTAACAGCCTTTTCCCAGATTAGATCTTGGTCAGCTTGAATGACCATAAGCTTTTCCATTATTTCACTTCTCATCTGCTTTTGGTCCTCTTTAACCACACTTACTTCTTTTATCAGATTATTCAATTCTCCTTCTACCTTATCCAATCTCTCTTCTACCTTACTCAATCGAGCTTCTACCTTATCCAATCGACTGTTTGTACCGCCTACCATAGTCATTAACGTAGTAAGCATATCCTCGAATTTATCGAGACGGCTTTCATCCATTACATTCACCTCCATTTCCTCATAGCTATATTATGTCATAGTTTAA
>NZ_JBALOZ010000191.1:13537-18063 GCF_036965125.1 Bacillus sp. JJ1503 | reverse complement strand
TACCTTTCTGGAAGGATTGATCGAAAAGTGTAGGCGACTGATCAGGGACGACAAGAATAAGACGAGCCCTGCAGGAAGGCGTATTTTGCCTTCTGGAAGGGATTGGCTTATGTCTCGAGTCCCTAGGAGCCGAAACTAGACAAGCTTGTGACCTCGAGGTCGACAAAAACGCGACGTCCTCCCAAAAGCTTCACTTTTGGTCGTGCGATGATTACGCTTCCGAAGTCTTCCTTGTCCTGTCGCATTGTCGACACTAGTACGTCCTGTACGTCGGGGGTAGGCGCTGTAGCTAGACGTAGAAAAAGCTCTTGCTGATTTACATAGCAAGAGCTTTTTTGTTATTTAGAGATTATTCTCTGACTGTATTTTTTTGTATCGATGCTTCTTTCATTTAACCAATGATGGGTTTTTCCTGAAATGATTAATGGAGCTTGCTGCAACTCTGATACATTACTTGCACCTAATGCAGTAATGATCATCTTAATCTCATCCTGTATGATTTGAAGCTCTTCTATTAATGCTTCTATGCCTTTATTCATTAAAATACTAAGAACAAAGCCAGCCATTCCAACAGCCTCGGCTCCAAGGGCTATTGCTTTTGCAATATCAAGACTTGTCTGAACTCCCCCAGAACCTATAATAGATACATCTTTTGAGTTTTCTTTCGCTTCAATAATTGATACTGCAGTGGGAATACCCCATTCATTAAAAATGGATAGTTCTCTATTTCGCCGTTCATTTTCTATTCTAGCAAAATTAGTGCCGCCAAACCCTCCAACATCGACAGCCGAAACACCGATAGAACGCAGCATTAATACCGTTTCTCTACTCATTCCAAAGCCTACTTCTTTAACGATGATCGGTACATTAGCGGCCTTTACAATCGCTTCTATACGGTGAAGGGCTGTTCGAAAGTCTCGGTCTCCTTCAGGCATTGTTAGTTCCTGAACTACATTTAAATGAATTTGCAATGCATCAGCATTAATCATGTCAATGGCGGCTTTTGCTTGGTCCACTGTTGCTTCACTGCCGAGGTTTCCAAAAATAATGCCGTCTGGATATTCCTTTCGAACGACTTCATAAGATTTTCTTTCTGAAGGATTCTTAAGAGCAGACATTTGCGAACCGACAGCAATTGCCATTCCCATTGCTTTTGCAGCCATTGCCAATTCACGATTAATTCGTAAAGTCTGCTCACCTCCACCGCCTGTCATCCCATTTATAAAAATTGGCGAACTTAAAGAAAGTTCGCCAATTTTTACATTTAAAGTTGCCTGATCTAATGAAGTATGAGGCATACTTTGGTGAATAAAGGTAATATCATCAAAACCTGATAGCCTTTTCTGCCCTGTAGTCAAAGCTAATTGAATATGATCCCATTTACGTTTTGATCTAGACACCATTTATCACCATTATCATTTTAAATTCTTTAATTGATCCCCAATCATTTCGCCGAGCTGAAATCCTTTTGATTCCTCTGGGAGTTCATAATCAGTAACATAATCTGGTTCTTTTTCCTGTAGCTCTTTAATGCTTAGAGATAAACGCTGTTCTTGTTCATTTGCGTCTAAAACTTTAACTTTGATTTCTTGACCTTCTTTTAACACTTCATGCGGAGTTGCAATATGTTTATGTGAAATTTGAGAAATATGAACAAGTCCTTCTACACCAGGGAAAAGCTCTACAAACGCACCATATGAAACAAGTCTTTTTACTACTCCGTCAAGCACACTACCCTTTGGAGCTTTTTCAGATATATTTGACCATGGTCCTGGCTGAGTTTCTTTAATTGATAAAGAAATTCGTCCACTTGCCCGATCAACACTTAGAACCTTTACTTGGACTTTTTGACCTTCTTCTACTACTTCTGAAGGGGTGCTCACATGCTCGTGAGAAAGCTGGGATATATGAACAAGTCCATCTATGCCGCCAATATCAACAAAAGCGCCAAAATCAGTAATTCTTTGAACAGTTCCTTCTAATTCCTGTCCTGCCTCTAAAGAATCAAGGATTTGATTTTTTTGCTTACCCTTTTCTTCCTCGACAACAGCCCGATGAGAGAGAATTAAACGATTTTTATCCTTTTCAAGCTCAACGATTTTAAAGGTCATTGTTTTTCCTTTGTAGTCTGAAAAATCCTCAACAAAGAAATCTTCAACTAATGAAGCAGGGATAAATCCTCTGACACCAAGGTCAACGACTAAACCGCCTTTAACAACATCCTTAATTTCAGCTTCGAAAATTACACCGTTATTAAATTTCTCTTCAAGATCAGCCCATGACTTTTCAGCATCTACTTTTCGTTTTGATAGAATTAATGCATCCTCTTCTACCTTTAAAACTTCAAGCTCCAGCTGATCTCCTTCTGAAACAGCATCACTTGCTTTCTCTACATGAAGACTTGATAATTCACTAATAGGGATAATTCCATCAAGCTTGCTATCATTGATGTTTACAATTACTTGCTTCTCTTCAACCTTTGTAACCTGGCCGGAAACCTTATCGCCAATTTCGAAATTTCTCACTTCAACTTGATTCATCTCTTCTGACATATGTATTCCTCCTTATTTGAAAGGCGGAAGCGCCTTCGCAATATCTAATGATAAAATTCGCCTTTTAACTAACTTCTTATAAACCACTTCTTTTGTCAAGTAAGAAGGTTAGCTATTCTCATTTATCAGTTTGCGAATTTCACTCATAATTAATTCAGTCGTCTCCTCCGCGGAAGCTTTCTTTTCACGTAAAGGAGCCATGTCTATCGGCTTTCCATAAACGACTTTCAATCTTTTAAAAGACTTATATGGACCTATAATAGCACATGGTACAATTGCAGCATCGGTACGAAGAGCAAAAAAACCGGCTCCTGCAAGCCCTTGACCCAACTCACCGGTTTTACTTCTTGTCCCTTCAGGAAATAAGCCCAAAACTTTTCCTTCTTTCAAAATAGCAAGTCCTTTTCTTAGAGCTTCCCTATCACTCATCCCCCTCTTAACTGGAAAGGCATTTAAATCAGGAAGAAGCTTCCCTAAAATAGGCACTCGAAACAATTCTTCCTTAGCCATAAAGTGTACTGCCCTTGGTGCATTGATACCGACTACAGGCGGATCAAAATTATGAATATGATTAGAACAGAGCAGAACACCGCCTTCTTTAGGGAAATGCTCTGTTCCAATTACTTCAAAGCGGTATATTGGCTTTAATATTCCATAAACGACTGATTTTGCAAAAGAGTATAAATTCACTGTCATCCGATCCTTTCATAAGCAAGCACCATGATTCTTTCAACAACCTGATCGATTGATAATGAGGTTGTGTCAATTTCGATTGCATCTGACGCCTTTTTCAATGGTGCAACTGCCCGTTCTGAATCTAATTTATCTCTTGTAGAGATTTCTTCTTTTAATTTCTCTAAATCGGATGGGTAGCCCTTTTGGATATTTTCAGTATGTCTGCGAATCGCTCGTTCATCAACAGATGCCAATAGGAAAATCTTAACCTCTGCTTTGGGCAGAACATGTGTCCCAATATCTCTGCCATCCATAACAACGCCGCCGTTTTCAGCAAAGCTTTTTTGTCTGGCGACCATTTCTTCTCTAACGAGTTTATGTTTTGCAACAATCGAAACGGAATTCGTTACTTCAGCAGTCCTAATTTCATTTGTAACATTTTTTCCGTCTAAATATATGAATTGACCATCTTCACCTGGCAATAATTCAATGGTTGTCTCATTTAAAATATTCAACAAGCCTAGTTCATCCTCTAAGTCCATTTTCATATTTATGGCTTTATATGTTAAAGCTCTATACATAGCCCCTGTGTCGATATAAATATATGATAGTTTTTCAGCTGTAATTTTTGCAACAGTGCTTTTTCCTGCAGCAGCAGGTCCATCAATTGCAATAGAGATTTTTTTATTCATAGTGCCTCCCAAAAACAATTTCTCGTCCATTTTATTTTATCATATGATGGCATAAATAAACGAATAAAACTATGATTACCTCTCTACTTTGAAAAGCATTTATTAAAAACAAAAATAGCAGGCAAGCACCTGCTATCATTGCCCCCTGAATGTTTCAAGGAATTCCGTAAAGTTATTATCCGTGACACCCTCATATTGAGTAAGCTGTTTGAGTTCAGGAAAAATATTAAATTTATGAAAAAACAATTGGGTTATGAAGAGGAATAAGAACTGTATAATGACAACTTTTATTAGTATTCTTTCAATCGATTTCATAACGATCTCCCCGCATGGTTAATATATTTAAAGTATGCGAGTAATTTTTACTTTTTATTCCTATCTATTATATTTCTATCCCTTTTTTCTTATAGGCAAGCTGGCGGTCAAAACAGAAGCGAAGCAATACCTGTCTATCAGTCGGTGAAATATCAATAAATTGAAGAGAGATTAGCGATTTCCACTCATTGACTGCAACGATCCTGACAATTTTACTTTTTAGTTTTAAATAATGGGTTTCCCCATTTTGCATCGGAAGAACAAACCAACTATGGACCATCATATTTTGTGA
>NZ_JBALOZ010000191.1:6271-13502 GCF_036965125.1 Bacillus sp. JJ1503 | reverse complement strand
CTTTCTGTCATTAATGATGGCAGCCCCCCCAGCACTAATGTCATCTGTAACCGTTACAAATGGAGCAAATTCCCCTTCGATCGGATGAATAGCGGCATCCACCCCTGTTTCAATACGAACAAATTGCCGGCGCTGTATCTTAACAAGTTGTTCAATACCCGGATAGGATAATATAATCATTGGAATATTGCCTTTGACTTTTCTAAGTACCTCACATTCAAATAGATAAACAGACCCATCCCCTGAGATAAACGATCCTTTTAATTGTGTACCATCTATAAGAAAAACGGTTCTATTCGTATTCATATTTATCGGATAATCGATATATACCGAATTGTCCCCTTTTTCTAAAATTTTGCATTTGTATTTCTCAACACTTTTCGAATACCTCGGTTCTAAAAAAAGTACATCACCAATTTTTATCATGCTGACCACACTTTCTCTGTCCATTTTCTTTCAATAGGATAATCTTGTCATTTTATTATGACATGTATACTAGTGTTTGTACATCGACATTTATATGCAAAAAGAAAAGGAAAGGCTTAAGACCTTTCCTTAAAGAACATCTTCATAAATCGGTTCTGCATTTTTTAGTTTTTCAACAAGTTCTTCATGCCCATTTTCTGCATTAATAAAGATCCGGTACGTATCGTTACCAAGTGTGCCAAGGAACTCATAACAGAGAACCTCTTTCCCTAAATCATTTTCAATAACTGCAAGCCTGTTTTCCATAACTTTAACTTGAGGATTTATATCAGAACGAGCATTTTCAAGAGAAATGGCCGGTTTCTGAATGATTCTATTGTGGTTGCTTTTCAAATAGTTCCCTGCTGAAAACCCAACGATATTCCCATTATCTAATGCAACCTTTACTTTAATGGAGTCTGGATAAATTCTAATATCATCCTGCTTTGAAACGAAGTTAAATACTCCTGTATGATTGTACTGTGCACTTTCAAAAAGTTCCAAACCATTAAATCCATTATCATTCAGAAATTTAAGTGCTTGATTGCTTGCCTCATTCAAGCTTATTGTTTGTTTATTTATATCTCTTGAGAGAATAAACCAGATTGGATATCCGCCTTTTTTAGTAATATCCATGTTGGCTTCTTGTTTTGCTTTCTGATTCAAAATAGAAACACTATAAAATCCATAATCAGAGCCTTTTCCATTCTCTGTCACTTGAACGGCAACATCATTATTAAAACCTGAATATTTTTTAGCAATATTGATTGCATCTTGCTGTGAAATCACCTTGCCTTTTATGTTTTTAAAATTGTTAGCTTCCTTCTCTAAACTGACTTTTGTTGGGCCAAGATCCGTTTCTCCGTAGCCCTCGACTGTTTTTTCTACCGTTTTGAATCCGTCAATAATGGTATTATCAGCATTTTCTTTGCCTGTAGCAATTGCCATTTCTACATCCATCCAGCGAAGATTATTTTTGAGAACTAAGTGCTGCACTTTCCGTAATTCTTTCTGGATCTCAGCAGAGTTGGAATATAATTTTTTTAGGTTCTCATATTCTTTATCAGTTAATGGTTCCTTATCTAAATCCCTAACAGCCGTCCTGTAACTAAAATCACCAATATTTGCAAGAAACTCCTCTGTTTTATTAAATGGCAATAACGTTAGCGGCAGCTGACCGACATTTGTATGTGCCTCTGATGTAAGTCTCCAAACATCAGCCAAAGCTGGAGATAAGGATTTACGGGAATTCATTGCCAATGTTGTTCCGATCTTATCATGCAGTAAATCTACATTATACGTTAAGCTGTGGAAGGCATTCTGATAATTATTTTCCGCGTTCATTAAGATTGCATTTTTTTCACGATGCTCTTGATAGCCCCAAAATGCAGTTCCAGCCACACCTAATGTAAGTACGCCAATTAATATTCCTCTAATCAATATTCCTCACCTCTTTATTTGCAAAAAATATGTTTCCCAATCCGCTTAATTTGCGGACGTGTCCAAATCCATGCACTAGTTGCAGTATCAGGATTAAAATAATAAAGTGCCTGTCCTGTAGGGTCCCAGCCATTAATGGCATCAATAACAGCTTCTTTTGCTCTCTCATTAGGAGTAAGCCAAATCTGGCCATCTGCCACAGCAGTAAATGCTCCTGGTTCAAAAATTACGCCTGATACGGTATTCGGGAATGATGCACTGTTTACACGGTTCAAAATAACAGCCGCTACTGCCACTTGCCCTGTATAAGGCTCTCCTCTTGCTTCACCATAAACAGCATTAGCCATTAATTGAATATCATTTTGCGAAAAACCGTTAGGCATATTAGCTGCTGTTGGTTTTTGGGCTGTTTGATTCTTTGCAGGAGCAGGCGTACTTTTTGCTGGTTTTTTTTGCGATTCGAGATTTACTCCCCCGTAATGAGTAAATTTATTGCCTTTGGCAATTTGCTCCTTTACAAATTGCTGATTATATTTAGATGCCTTGACGAGCTTGTTTTTCGTATCAGCTCCTGCCATCCCATCAATTTCGAGTCCAAATTCATATTGAAAATTTCTTAAAGCCCAATACGTTCCCCATCCAAATACCCCATCGATCTTTCCGTTGTAAAATCCTAAGTATTGCAGTCTTGACTGTAATTCAATTACATCATCTCCAACAGCTCCTTGCTGAATGACTTGATTGGTAAAAGCTGTTGCCCTCTGCTCGTTTCCACTCATAGGGACTAAAATCATACAAATAGAGACAATAAGAATTACTTTAGTAAACAAAAAGTTCTTTTTCATGAATCGTACCTCCAAAGTAAATCTTGATGACATTATCTCTATATTTTGTAGTAGCTGGTTTTTTATGCAAATCCCTTGTTATTTTTTGACGAATAAAAAAAACTCCTCATTTATGAATGAAGAGTTGCTTTTAGTAGTTTAGCTGGTTCTCTATATGTTTCGCGCTTAATTCGCGGGCCTTCTTAACCTTTCTTAATCCAAACCACCAAAGAAATATCATGAATGGGAACATAATGATCAGCCAATTTTCTTGGGTAATCAGGATGAAGTCATACGTACCGTGAAGAATAACAGGAAATAGGAAGGAAAGCATAAGCCATTTCGCCTTAGAGGTTGCTGAAAATTTCCCTTTTCCTATATAATAGCCCATAATAACACCAAATAAAGCATGACTGGAAACAGGCAGAAGCGCTCGGCCAATCGCATGCTCTAAGCCATGGGAAATAAGATACAAGATGTTTTCCAACGAAGCAAACCCTAATGATACAGATGCACCATATACAATACCATCATATGGTTCATCAAAATCAACATGCTGATAGACTGCATAAAACAGGATAAACCATTTAAAAAATTCTTCCAGCATCCCTGAAGAAAGAAATGCATTTATAAAGCTTGATTGTATATTGTACTCTGTTTCCAGAACATATTGAATAAACGCAATGGGGAAAACAAGAATTGCACCAAATAAAAAGGTCCTAAAAACTGTAAAAACCGGCTCAGAGCCATATTGATCTTTCAAATAAAAATAGCTTAATAGCGCTAATCCAGGGGCAATACCCGCAGATAAAATACCAAGCATGTACTGTCCTCTTTTCTATAAATTAATGAGGTCATTTCCCCAATATGCAGCTAAATTTCATCATTAGCAATGAATTTTTGTACCATTATCCATTACTTTTATCGTAACATGATGAAGGAAGAAAGAAAATGGATTATCAAATTTTGGAATAAGAAATATGTTAAATCTCTAAAATAGTAAACTTTCATTCAATTATACACTTTTTACACTAAATTAGTTTTATATTTTTGTAAAGTTGGAGGTATTCAGTATGCAAAAGAAAAAAATTCTTGTTATACATACAGGCGGAACGATTTCAATGAGTGAAGATGCATCTACTGGAGCTGTTAAGCCGTCTGAAAGCAATCCGATTACGGAAAAAACGAAAGAACTGCTTACACTAGCAGACATTATTATCGAGGAGCCATTTCATCTTCCTTCCCCGCATATTACTCCTGTGGAAATGCTTATGCTGAAGGATCTAATTAATCGCTATTTAGAGAAAAAAGAAATCTCTGGAGTCGTAATTACACATGGAACAGATACACTAGAGGAAACAGCGTATTTCCTGCACTTAACAGTTCAGACTTCTCTGCCCATTGTCGTAACAGGTGCTATGAGGTCAAGCAATGAAATTGGTGCAGACGGCCTCTACAATTTAATTACTTCTATTAAAGTTGCTTCATGTGAAGAGGCAAAATATAAAGGGGTTCTTGTCGTATTGAACGATGAGATTCATACAGCAGAGAATGTTACGAAGACTCATACAAGTAATGTTTCCACCTTCCAAAGTCCTCAATATGGACCGATTGGAATTGTGACAAAAAGAGGCGTGTTTTTCCACCATCTGCCAACGAACAATGAATTTTATGACATTGATCATGTATCGACACGCGTTGCCTTAATAAAAGCACATGCTGGGATGGATTCAACACTTCTGTTTGCCATCCGTGACTTAAACTATCAGGGAGTAGTTATTGAGGCATTAGGTCAAGGTAATTTGCCGCCTGCAACAGTAGAAGGGATTAAGGCCCTTATAGAAAAAAACATACCTGTTGTCATCGTATCCAGATGCTTTAATGGAATAGCCCAAGACGTTTATAGTTATGAAGGCGGAGGAAAAAAACTTAAAGATTTAGGAGTCATTTTTTCCAATGGCTTAAATGGTCAGAAAGCACGAATCAAACTGCTCGTTGGTTTAGCCACCACCAATAGCAGTAAAGAAATTGAAGAGATGTTCATGGTTTAATGGTGAATGTAAAAGAAATCGGCGAAAAATGCCGATTTCTTTTTTACTTCTTATATTCTTTATTGACGATTGCCTTTGCAATTAAATCACCATGAAACCGGCCATTTTCAATAAAAATTTCATTCGCATTATTGCCAGCAGCAATGACACCAGCAATATAAATCCCTTCGACATTTGTTTCCATTGTCTCAATATTAAATATCGGCCTTCCTGTCTCGGAATCGATATGGACGCCCATCGCTTGCAGAAAGTGATGGTCTGGATGGTAGCCTGTCATGGCAAATACAAAATCATTTTTTATCTCAAAACATTCTTCTTTTACTGTATAAATCACTTTATCGTTTAAAATCTCCTTCACATGCGCATTGAATTCCATTTTGATCACCCCATTACGGATTAGGGAATCAAACTCAGGCAAGATCCATGGCTTTACACTTGGTGAATATTCGCTTCCCCTATAAATAACTGTAACTCTCGCACCAGCTTTCACTAATTCTAATGCAGCATCCACACTAGAATTTTTTCCGCCTACTACTATGACATCTTTATCAAAATACGGATGGGCTTCTTTAAAATAATGAAATACCTTAGTCAATCCTTCACCTGGAACATTCATGTAATTCGGATGATCATAATAGCCTGTTGCAATTATTACATTCTTCGACCTGTATTCATCCTTATCTGTCATTACTAAAAATCCGCTTTCTTGTTTCGTAACCGACAAAACCTTTTCGTAAGCATTTATTTGGATTTTTTTTCGTTTAACAACTTCTCGATAATAGGACAACGCTTCGTTTCTTCTTGGTTTATAGTCAACTGTAATAAAAGGCACTCCGCCAATTTCCAGCTTTTCACTAGTACTAAAAAAAGTTTGATGTGTTGGATAATGGTAAATGGCATTAACGATATTTCCTTTTTCAATCACAAGCGGATTCATTCCTATTTCCTGAAGAGAAATCGCAGCTGCTAACCCACACGGACCTCCCCCTACAATAATTGCTTCTTCACATTTCATTTTTAGTTCTCCCTTCAATAAATAAAAATCTCCCATCAAATATGATAGGAGATTTTTCATTAAGATTCAAATAATGAACTTATACCCAGCCGCGGAATCTTGATGCCTCAGCCATTTTGCGCACGCCAACCATATAAGCAGCAAGACGCATATCTACACGGCGGGATTGTGAAGTTTCATAAATATTATTAAAGGATTGTACTAAAATCTTTTCAAGCTTTTCTGCAATTTCTTCTTCTGACCAGTAGTAGCCTTGGTTATTTTGCACCCACTCGAAGTAAGAAACTGTAACACCGCCTGCAGACGCTAATACATCTGGAACGAGAAGAATTCCACGCTCAGTTAAAATTTGCGTAGCCTCTAATGTAGTTGGCCCATTTGCTGCTTCTACTACAATTTTCGCTTTAATGTTATGTGCGTTTTCATCCGTAATTTGGTTTTCAATTGCAGCTGGAACTAAAATATCACAGTCTAATTCTAAAAGCTCTTTATTTGTAATTGTATCATTAAATAAATTAGTTACTGTTCCGAAGCTATCGCGGCGGTCTAATAAATAATCAATATCAAGTCCATTAGGATCATGTAATGCACCGTAAGCATCAGAAATACCAATCACTTTTGCACCAGCGTCATGAAGGAACTTAGATAAGAAGCTTCCTGCGTTACCAAAGCCTTGAACTACAACACGAGCACCTTCTAATTCAATGCCGCGCTTCTTAGCAGCTTCTCTAATACAAATTGTTACCCCTTTAGCTGTTGCTGTCTCACGGCCGTGAGATCCACCTAGTACTAATGGCTTTCCAGTAATAAAGCCTGGTGAATTAAATTCATCCATTCTGCTGTACTCGTCCATCATCCATGCCATAATTTGTGAATTTGTAAATACATCTGGCGCTGGAATGTCTTTTGTAGGTCCAACGATTTGGCTTATGGCACGTACATATCCACGGCTCAAAGCTTCTAATTCACGGAATGACATATTACGCGGGTCGCAGATAATACCGCCCTTACCACCGCCATATGGCAAATCAACAATACCACATTTTAAACTCATCCAAATCGATAGAGCTTTAACTTCCTTTTCAGTAACACCAGGATGGAAACGAATTCCACCTTTTGTAGGCCCAACCGCATCATTATGCTGTGCCCGGTAGCCGGTAAAGACTTTAACTGTTCCATCATCCATCCGGACTGGGATTTTAACTGTCATCATTCGAAGAGGCTCTTTTAATAATTCAAACACCTCATCAGAATAACCTAGCTTTTCCAAAGCCTTATGAATAACCGTTTGCGTTGACTTTAATACGTCAAGCTTGTCTTCTTTTTTAGTATCAGTACCATGATTGGCTACCATTAGTAAACCTCCTAGAAATCACTATCATTTGTTGTTCGCTTCCATGCAATAGTATACACCTTTGATTAATATATGCAAGATA
>NZ_JBALOZ010000191.1:6013-6264 GCF_036965125.1 Bacillus sp. JJ1503 | reverse complement strand
GATAATTTTATGTAACCGTTTTTACTATTGTTTTATTAAGGAAAAAATCATTTTTTAAATAAACGGCAGATTAGTTTGGAAAGGGAGAAAACGATCCTCCCTCCTCTATTAATTACGAAAGAAATGCATAAGTTTCTCCACAGCCTGATCTTTCATTATTTCCGTTCCATATTCTTCTACCACATGAATACTTATAATAGCTGGATTCCCATACTCCGCTATAATAGCTATAAGTTTATTTTTATCGTCCG
>NZ_JBALOZ010000191.1:0-6006 GCF_036965125.1 Bacillus sp. JJ1503 | reverse complement strand
ATTATAAGCATACAAGCTTGTGTTTGTTATGTTTAATATATGAAGACGCCTTGCCAGCTGAATGACATTTTCGAAGTCTTCCAATTCAAAGAATAATTCCTCGCTGCCATCCATGATAACCTGCATTTCTATAAAGCCATCTTGAAGCAGTTCCTCATCATTCTGATCCTCCATCGTTACGATCATAATCATCCCTTGTGCCTGCATGGAGAATATCTCTACTGCAACAGAGCCTTGAATTTCTACCCCAAATTCTTCACTTGCCTCTTCAAGCATATCATGGAAAAGCTGATGCCATTTCATCGAATCCTTCCAAATATCTTCTTTCGTTAGCCCTCTTTCCGATAAATCATCTTGAGTTAGAAAAATTTTGATTTTGTTATAATTTAAACGTTCTAAGCGCATGTAACTGCCCCCTGCCGTGAACTAACTCTTTTATTTAGTGTATGACAGAAACAAAGGATGGTGAGTCGTCTAAGTTATTTACCTTATGCGCTTTAATTTGCCTTTACCTCATTACTGTAAAGAAGACAAGCATAGGCCTCCCCTAATTCCCATTATTTAACGTGATTAAATGTGTTTCTGCTTTTGCTCCTAATCTTAATGGCAAAGCGGTTGTTCCATAACCATTACTTATTAATAATGTCGTTTCCTTTCGTTTTTTTATACCCCCTTTTTCATAAGGACTGTAGCCCAAAATATGTATTTGCCCTCCATGTGTATGACCGCTTAACACTAAGGATATTTGATGTTCTTTTTTTATTTTGCTCATAATTTGAGGACTATGGCTTACTAAAACTCTAAAGCCTGTTTGACCCGCATCAAGTAAAGCGAGATCAAGTCTATCGCGTTTTTTACTCATATCGTCAACACCTAACAATATGAATTTATCACCTGTTTCTGATTCAAAGGATACTGCAGTATTATCAAGAACCTTAACGCCAAAATCCAAAAATATAGTATCTAGCTCACGAAAATTTACTTCGTAATCATTATTGCCCCATACAAAATAAACAGGGCCTAATGTTTTTAGTTTAGCTAAATTTTCTTTTACTCTTTGAAGCGGAACTCCTTTTTCAACTAAGTCGCCGCCAATAATAATGATATTTGGTTTCAATAAACGAACTTCCTCAATAATTTTATCTGAGATGACTCTCTTATGTATGTCAGAAATGAAAAAAATCTTGACTTCACCAAAGCTTGCTGGAAATTCTTTGAAGGACAGATCATTTAATATGACTCGATCTGCATTCGCTTCCCTATACATAAATGCAATAAACCCTATTCCTATTAATACTAAAATGATAACTATTGTAAAAATCATAATGCTCCTGCCCCGCAATCTGTTATCTATACTTTTGCTAGTTTAACTTCCCTGAAATCTATAGAAATAATACCATAAAGAATAGAAAAACAGAAAAATACAACTGTTTGCCAAAATCCTAATAAGAATAAGGTGATAAAGCCTGCCAGAAAAAACAAAGAAAACAATAAATTAAATAGCGTTGTCTTGCGTTTCATAAATAACTGAACTGTTTGGATGACCTCTTCACCAATCAACTCAGCATTTGTCAGAAAGCCAATAATGAAGACAACTGCAGAAGCAAAAAATGGAACTGGCTTCAAAATGCAAGCAGCCAAAATTTCCGTAAGCCCTGATGGAACACTAATTGGAAACCACTCAATAAACAGTAAACCACAAAGGAAGCCGCCAATAAGCTGAACTGTTTTACGCAACAAGAAAATCCCTCCCATAAAATTGTATGAGGGGGATTATTCTTTATTGCTTTGATTTATTATTCAATCGGACAACTATTACTCTTCATGAACATCAAGAATTCTGAATCCTGAATCCTCAAGCTTTTCGAGGAATTTCTTTATATTGTCTTTCTTTTCTACCTTCATTACAATCCTGCGTACTAGTTTATCTGTTTCGTCAAATGTGACGATCGAAATGATCTGTTCATGAAACTGACGGGCAATCTCAGATAATCTCGCTAATCTTCCTTCTGTTTCAGAAGCGGTAAACGCAATTCTAACACCTGGTTTGTTCATACCGAATGCAGATTGAAACTGGGCAAGAACATCAAAACGCGTTACGACCCCTAAAAACCTTTGCTTCTCATCAAGAACAGCCAATAGCGGAAAGTCCTTTAAACTTAGCAAGGTTTTTTCGAAGATCTCATTCCCCTTAAGATATTGATCCTGATGTGTAGCGATGTCTTCTGCCTTCGTATTCTGTAAAAAATCTTCCTTTATTTGTTTAGATTTAAAGTAATTTTCATAGATCCCATATCTGGTAATCATTCCGACATAGTTGTCACCATTTAAAACTGGCAATCCATCGATTTGATGCTCCTCTAATTTGTCAAGGGTTTCTTTAATTGTTGATTCATGATTAATTGTATAACTAGAATATTTAGGAATCATAACGCTTTTTACAAACATTCCACTCACCCCAGAGAATTATTTACGATAATGTATTAAATATTCGATAACAGCCATTAATATACCTTCATAATCAAACATGATTGCAGACATTTAGTCATAAGATTGAATGATACAAATTGAAGGAGGGATTGCATGTTTACACCTGTAAAGACCTACCATCCGTATGTCAGTCCTTTTGATCCTTGTGAACCGATTCGTGTAAAAACGTTTTCGACACCCCCACATCTTTATATGGGTTTCCAGCCGCCAAACTTACCGCAATTTACGCCAATGGAAGCTTTACGACATGGAACTCTTTGGAAAGCTTTTTATGATCCCTATTATAGCCCGTATGAGAAGGCTAAGGAGGAAGCCTCTACATGAAACAGATGCCTGCAGAATATTATCAATTATTAGAACAGCTTCAGGTAGTTGACTTTGTCTTAGTTGAACTCACTTTATACCTAGATACTCATAATGGGGACGAAGATGCGATTAACCAATTTAATCATTATGTTAGCGAAAGAAAAAAGATTAGAAAGCTGTTTGAAAGCCAATTTGGTCCGCTCATGCAATTCGGTCACAGTTATTCAGGCAAACCATGGAACTGGGATGACTCGCCATGGCCATGGCAAGTTTAAGAACGCCTTAGCCCAGGGGCTGAAGCTACCGATTTGTCTTAATTGCAAAATTTTTATGAAAGGGCGGGAAAATTATGTGGGTTTATGAAAAAAAGCTGCAATATCCAGTTCGAGTAAGCACATGTAACCCGAAGCTGGCTAAATTCTTAATTGAACAATACGGCGGAGCAGATGGTGAGCTTGCAGCTGCTTTAAGGTACTTAAATCAGCGTTATACTATCCCAGATAAAGTGATTGGTCTCCTTACAGATATTGGTACAGAGGAGTTTGCCCATCTAGAAATGATTGCAACGATGGTATATAAGCTTACAAAGGATGCAACACCAGAGCAAATGAAAGAGGCAGGCCTAGGTGCTCACTACGCAAACCACGACAATGCTCTCTATTACGAAAATGCTGGTGGGGTTCCTTTTACAGCAACTTATATTCAAGCTAAAGGAGATCCAATAGCAGACTTATATGAGGATATTGCCGCAGAAGAAAAAGCGAGAGCAACTTATCAATGGATTATCAACATGAGTGATGATGTAGATCTAAATGACGGTCTCCGGTTCTTAAGAGAGAGGGAAATTATTCATTCGCAAAGATTCCGAGAAGCAGTTGAAATTCTGAAAGATGAACAAGGGAAGAAGAGAATATTTTAATATATGAGAAAAGAAGCGGCCATGTATAAAGCAGCTTCTTTTTTCAATCTATTTATTTTCATGATACAAATTAATATCATAATTCGCCTTCATCATTTCAAAAACGACATGTCTGTTTTTCCACTCGTCTTCCTTTTTCCAAAGATCTTTGCTTTTATCAATTATTTCGCATCTGAGTGCATGGTACTCCTTCTCAGCCTTCTCTCTTTTCTCCTTCAATAAATTCATTAAGCCATATAACCCAAATGTAAATATAAGGAAATAAAGATTAGCCGATTGGTTAACGAAAACCGAAAACATGGCCGAAAATGAATAGGAGAAAGGCTTCATTACCGTTTTATAAATATAAAAAAGATAAATGAAGGAAGAAAACATTGTTGCCCACATCGTAATTAAATGCCTTAGCTTAAAAGTGTCAAATTTCTTTTTCCTTTCAACCACTTTTTGAAGCATCTGCCTAGTAGCTTGATCTGTTCGATCATCAAGCAGTTTTATTGATGATTCCATAATCCCCCTCCGTTCACCAAGGCTAACCTTAAACCCTGACAACACTCTTTTCTACTTAATGTATGAGCTTGTACAGCATTATATGATAGGGAGATTGGGAATCTATTGTTTAGGTATTTTCAATACTTGACCAGCTTGAATCTCATTATTTTTTAAGTTGTTTGCTTTTTTAATAATATCCATGCCGTCCTGAGAATTATAGTATTTCAATGCGATCCGAAACATGTTTTCATTAGGTTTGACAGTATGATAAATAATTTCCTTTTGCTCCGCTTGCTGATTATCCTTCGCTTGTTGGTTTTCATCGGTTTCAGCAGGCTTAGCAGAACCTTTATCTTCAGAATCACTTATTATTGGAGTTTCAGAGGCAGGAATAGAGGGTTCCTTTTCCTCATTTTCGACTTTACCATCGGTGTTTCCCGGATCTTCTTCTCTTTCTTCAATGATCGTTCCTTTTTCTTCTTTTTGTTCTTGCTCTTCAAATCCTATTGTTTCAAATCCGTTTTGGGTGCTTGCTTTTTCAGCTCCTCCATTATCATTCTTTTGCAAATAGTTATACATACTATAAATAGTAATCGGCAGTAAGATAAACAGTAATGCCAGAAGGCGAATAACAGGGTATTTGACCTTCCATTTATTTTTCTTTCTCTTTTCCCGGTGAAGCCTGCTTCTCGGCGGTAAAGTTTCCTTTTTTTGGATAGGTTCCTCACTATCCCAATTTCTATTAACCTTTTTCCGAAGGCGTTCAGCCTGATCCCTGTATGGGCCCTCTTTGTTCATGAAACATCCCTTCCTGTGTTCCCGCTTTTGGAACCTGTATTATGACGGTATTTTATAATTAGTCCGAGTAAAAAATCAATAATAAAATGTGTAAAAATAGTCACGAATAAATTGTTTGTTATCAAGAAAATATAGCCGATAAAAAAGCTTAGTACAACAACATTTAAGAACAAAAACCAATTAAATAAATAGCGGTAATGGACAACTGCAAAAATCAGACTGGAAAAAACAAGTCCAACCTGAGTCTGAATGATACCTCTGAATAATAATTCCTCGCAAAAAGCAACGATTGCAGCGATTAAAGCAATATGAAAAACACTACGATTGCGAAAAACTCTTTCATTTAAGCCCCCATCATCGTATAGGGATGGCGGAAGGAGCTTCATAAGAATTACATCCAAGAGAACGACTGCTAATCCAGCTGTTCCGCCGATAAATAATATATTCATATCGCCAATCTTAAAAAGATTAAGTACATCAGAAAAACGATTAAATAATATCAAACTTAAAATAAATGAAATGGCTAATAGGATAAATTGCGTTAAATATAGATGAAAAAGCAGTTCTCGATCTGATAGCTCTTTAATGATTCCTGTATATTTTTCTTTCATGTAATTCGCCTGCTTAAAAGTATTTCTCCCAAATGGTCTTTCCAATTAAAAGAGGATTCGATCTTGGTTTTCTCTTCTTTTTCAATAGAAGTATAAAATTTTGAATAATTAACACCGCATAGGTCGCAGCAATCCTCTATCTCTATTGTGTTATCTTCTTGAAAATACTTCAAGATATTTTTTCTGCGACATTCCGTTAATTGCGTCCAAACAAACATTTCATAAATCTTTTTCCTTTTGACCTGAATACGCTCTTTAATAAATGATTTTATTTGAGTACTAAATTGATCTAGTTGATCTTCCCTAACTTCCTCAAGCAAATCACGAGTAATTCGCCATTGAGTGTCTGTTAACCCAGAAATTCTTCTGATTTCTTCCTCATATGCTGGCAAT
>NZ_JBALOZ010000190.1:0-10908 GCF_036965125.1 Bacillus sp. JJ1503 | reverse complement strand
TTCTAACAGCATACTTAAAATAATGAAATACATCCTCTACAATAATATCATGAGCTTCATAATCAATATCGTTTACACTGAACTGCTCAATCGTTTTACTCTTACTTCGATTGGCAAGGTCCACACTTGTTGTTTTCAAAGCCCCGCCTAAAGCGGCTGCTACAGAAAAAGCTCCTGTATAGGAAAAAGTATTTAATACGGTTCTGCCTTTAGCATACTTATCACGTATTGCCTTGCGGACATTTCTTTGGTCTAAAAAAACGCCTACCATTGCTCCATCATTCAAATAAACTGCAAAGTTAATGCCATTTTCTTTAACGATAAGTGGAAAACTGGCACGCTCCCCTGCCACAAAATCATCATCTTCTATATAGGTTCCTTTTATATTGAAGCGTTTCTTTTCATAAATCCCCTTCGCATCTGCCACTTCGAAAAGAGCTTTGATAATTTCATTTTTAAAATAATAAATCCCTTCACTGTACCAAGTAGCTAAATAATATCCAGCAAAAAAGTCAATCGTCAACCCGCCAATTCCGTCACCTTCCCCGTTGAAAACACGAAAGGCGGTAGTATCTGGATCATCAAAAAACTTTTTGCGACTTTCCAATGCTTTTTTAAGCTTTTTTTCAAAAAAGGATTGATCAATTAATTCCTGCTGATTTCTTGTTAATATCCAACCTCTGCCCTTATTTTGCTTCCCATAATAGCCTGTAGCCAAATACCGATTTTGGCCATCCACTAAATTTATTATGCTTCCTTCGGCTATGCCACTCGGTATATTAATAATTGCCTCTTCCGGAATAAGAGGATATCCTGATTGAAAATTTTTTATAAATACTGATTTCACCTTAAATGCGACTTCTTTATTCATTTGTTCACCCAATCATCTGTTTTCCTTATTTTACACTTTTCATGTTGATATTAACATTCATCAGAATTTCCACCAAATTAATATTATATTAGGAAAATTTTATATTGACGCATATTGTCGAATAATGTTATATTTCGAATAGTATTCCTTATATGTTTTTTAATTTTATTTCAAAGAATTGGAGGGGTAAAAATGTCAGATATTGGTCTTCAGCTTGTTTCGATAGGCGTATACATGGCACTAATGCTTATCATCGGCTGGTACTCCTATCGGAAAACAAGTGATCTTACCGACTATATGCTTGGCGGGCGTTCTCTCGGCCCAGCAGTTACGGCGCTAAGCGCAGGCGCAGCAGATATGAGTGGCTGGCTGTTAATGGGACTTCCAGGCGGAATTTATGTAAGCGGTTTAGCAGATGCTTGGATTGCGGTTGGATTAACCATTGGAGCCTATTTGAACTGGCTGCTTGTAGCGCCTAGATTGCGTACTTATACACAAGTCGCTAATGATTCAATTACTATACCAGGTTACCTAGAAAATCGATTTAAAGACACAACAAAATTATTAAGAATTGTTTCTGGTATTGTTATTCTTATTTTCTTTACATTTTATGTGTCTTCTGGAATGGTAGCAGGGGCAGTATTTTTCAAAAGCTCATTTGGTACGAGCTACCATATAGGACTCTTAATTGTTGGCGGCGTAACTGTAGCCTATACTTTATTTGGCGGCTTCCTGGCAGTTAGCTACACTGACTTCATTCAGGGTCTAATGATGTTAGTTGCATTACTTCTAGTTCCAATTTTGGCATTATCACAAACAGGCGGATTAGGCGAAACTTTTGCCACTGTTCGAGAAATTGACCCAACATTACTTGATTTCTTTAAAGGGACAACAACTATAGGAATTATCTCAGCAATGGCATGGGGATTAGGCTATTTTGGTCAGCCTCATATTATCGTTCGCTTTATGGCAATTTCATCTGTCAAAGAAACAAAAAGTGCTCGCCGCATCGGTATCGGCTGGATGATTTTCTCTTTATTAGGAACAATCTTCACAGCCTTAATTGGTCTTGCATTTTTCCATAAGAATCCACAATTTACGTTAGACAATCCTGAAGCTGTTTTTCTAACTTTAGGTCAAATTGTCTTCCATCCTCTTTTCGCAGGATTCTTATTGGCAGCTGTTCTAGCAGCCATCATGAGCACGATTTCGTCTCAATTAATTGTTACATCAAGTGCGTTAACTGAAGATTTATATAAAGTATTATTAAGAAAAGATGGTACTGATAAAGAATATGTCTTCTTTGGCCGTATGGCAGTTTTAGCTGTATCAGTTATTGCTGCAGTACTTGCTTGGGAACAAAATGATACAATCTTAGGTCTAGTTGCTTATGCGTGGGCTGGCTTCGGAGCAGCATTCGGTCCAACCATTATTTTAAGCTTATATTGGAAGAAGATGACAAACTGGGGCGCCATTGTGGGGATGATCGCTGGGGCATTAACGGTTATCATTTGGAAAAATGCTGGCCTTGGAGATACTCTCTATGAAATCGTACCAGGCTTTATCATCAACTTAATCCTTACCTATGTTGTCAGCTTAATCACATATAAACGCAACGAGGAAATTGAGAAAGAGTTTGATGAAAGTGTCAGATTGCTAAAGAGTGAATGATAGATAAATCCTCCTTTTTTAAAGGGAGGATTTTTTCTTGCCTTTTATATCTTTCGTTGATTTCTTATATTCTTATTCGTTTTAACAGTATCAAAATTATACTTAATTATTTTCGCAACAATGTGTATGATTAAGATAGAATCATAGTCATAAGTTATTTTAAAGGAGTGCTTTTGTACATGCTTAGGGTGGGGATTGTCGGTCCACAATCTACTGTAGAAAGAATTTTACATATTGCACACGGCTTACATCTAGATGCGATTTTTCTATCGTATCCATATAAAAAAGTAAGAGAAACAGAAGATCTCATAAAGAAGAATCATAACAAAGTTGATTTTTGGATATTCTCAGGAAGAATATCATATAACATAGCATGCAATGAGGTTGAGGATACTGAACACCTTATTTTTATCGATCATACGGAAGCTGGTATTTTCAAAGGGTTGATAGAGTTTGTTTATCAAACAGGATCCAATTTTGATCACTTTAGCATAGATGAGATATCAAAAAGCCATTTGGAGACCGCTTTAAACCAACTTACAATAAAGCCTGAAAAAATTTTTCTCAAAACCTTTTCTGAGGATACTTCGACAGAGGAATTAATTCGTTTTCATCACCATTGCTGGGAAAATGGCGAAACGAAAGGGGCCATCACCTGCTATGAAGAAGTATACTTGCGGCTAAAAAAAATGGGGATCCCTGCTTTTAGAATCTCAACAAGTGATATTGAAATCAAACATACTTTAAAGATTCTTTCTGAAAAAATAAAAACATTATACTTTCGGGACTCCCAAGTAGCTGTACAAGTATTTGAAATGGTCCATTTAGAAAATCATTTCAGAAGTTTGAAACAATCTTATCAACTTCAGTTTATCGAATTGAAGTTAAAAGCTACATCTGTCAAATGCTGCTTATATTGATCCGCAGTTTTAAAGAAGAAGGAAGTGTCATCCAGAAAATAGATACAGAGGATCGGCGCCTATTGCAAATTATTGACTATATGGAGAGAAATTATGATCAGCTGATTACATTAGAGGAGGTTGCAAAGAAATACTTTCTTTCAACAAGCTATCTATCCCGATATTTTAAACAGAAAATGGGGATGGGGTTTAGTCGTTATTTAATGAATATCAGGCTTAAGCATAGTTTGAAGGATTTACTTTACACAACTGACTCCATATCACAAATCGCGATGAATAATGGCTTCCCAAACACAAAGTCTTTTTCAGCCTTTTTTAAAGAGGTGTATGGAATGACGCCACATCTATATCGTGATAGCCATACTGTCCAAAAGGAGGATTCAGTTCGAAGCTATAGCAAGGTAGATGCTTCAAATCTTATCCAATCATCAGAGATTATCGCAAAATTAAGCAGCATGAATTTAGATGATCAAAAATCTTATAACCATACAGAGACTAGGTATGAAAAGCTGCCAATCACCTTGTCCTCCCTAGAACCGATGGGCTTACATCATCCTAATCATATCCTGATTATTGGAGAAATTTTTGAGCTATTAAAAGAAGATGTTCGCTCTCAAATATTAGATGTCAAAAGGGATTTGCAGTTAAAGTATATCGGAGTTCGTAATCTCATTAGTAATACGGCCATTCCGCCTGAGGTAGAGACAGATGAAGAGATTCCGACAACATCACCATATTTTAATATTGATAGTGCTTTGGCATTCATGAAAAAGCATGATTTATCTTTGTTTATACGGGCAGATTATATAGATATTTCGAGAGATGAAGAACAATATTTTACAAAACTCATTCAATTTATCAGACATTGCTTACAGCTTTACGGAGAGTCGTTTGTTAAGCAATGGCATGTGATGTTTCACGAGCCATATTATACAGGAGTTGAAGCAAAAGATCTTCAGAGGATTTATTTAAAACTGCATGATGTATTAAAAACGATGCTCCCATCGATTCAGGTAGGCTTGTATATGCCTTTTTCTTTTCGTAAAGAAAAAACGAGCAATCATCATGAATGGCAGTTAGACAAGGGGGAGTTTATTGATTTTATCGGTTATAACGCAAATCAAAATGAGGTAATTGATTTTAAAGAAATGGCGGAAATGAATTTCGATTTAGCAAAAGATTTCATAAAAGAAAAAACAAATAAGCTGAAGCACTACTTAAAGAGGAACCATATAGAAAAACCACTTCATCTCGTTTCATGGAACACGTTATCAGGCAATACTCGGTATACGAATGGCACTTTTTTTCGCGGAGCATTGCACTTGAAAAATGTATTGGATATATCCAATGATGTGAAAACAGTTGCTCTCTGGATTAATACAATCGTACATGAGGACACAGGGAAAGATCAGCGTTATCGAATGGACGGTGTCGAATTATTCCATTATCTAAGGGGAAAACGTCCAGCTTATTTTGCATTGATGTTTCTAAAACGTCTACATGGTGAAATTGTTGCACAGGATAAGGATTACGTGATGACAAGAAATGAGCGGGGATATCAGTTGATCCTGATGAATTGTAATATTATCAATCCTTATTTATCCATTGAAGAGACATTTCTGCAAAAACTCAATAAAGAAATTCACGTAACGATTTCTGGAATTCCTAAAGGAGAATATCAAATACGCAAGCATGTGTTTGATAAAAATCATGGAGCGTTATATACAAAGTGGTGGAATTTGAACAGTAAGTATGGCATGGATACTGAAATTATTAATTATATTATCAATTCCACCAGGCCTTCTTTAGAAATCTTCGATGAAACGATTGAAGAGGATTGGTCATTTTATTCCTATTTAACAAGCAATGCCATTCACTTTTTTGATATTCGAAAAGCCTACTGACAAAAGTGTTGCAAATCATGTTATAAGGCTAGCCCCAAAACGTCTGGGTCTGCTGCCTTCTATCCTTTGAATGGTATAGAAGGCAGTGAAGCCATCCCCTTTACTTGTATAAATGACAAAAATCTACCCCACAATTTTCCCTTAGCAAAATGATAGGTTAATTATTTCGAGCTTTAGTCTGTGAATTACACAAAAATTGACTCTCTTAATACAGCTGAAATTTTTATAATTATTGTATAGAAACGCAACAAGTGCTCCTGTTACTCCTTATTTGTTGCAGTAATGTTTCTTATTAGACATATTAAAAAATTTAGTTAAGGTGTGGGAGGTTCAATCATGGAGACAAGTTATAAAGGTACGGATAAGTTGATCACAGGGATTGTGTTCGGGGTTATCACGTTCTGGCTTTTTGCACAGGCAATGGTCAATGTCGTCCCAGCTGTTCAATCAGATTTAGGGGTTTCATATGGAACGATCAATATAGCCATCAGTTTAACAGCCTTATTCTCAGGTATGTTTATTGTAGCTGCTGGTGGGATTGCAGATAAAATTGGACGTAAAAAAATTACGTATATTGGGTTAATTTTAAGTGTTATCGGTTCCTTATGTCTTGTATTAGCACAAGGATCTGTCTTACTAATTATTGGACGTATTATTCAGGGGATTTCCGCCGCTTGTATTATGCCGGCAACGATTGCTTTAATGAAAGCTTATTTTGATGGAAAAGACAGACAGCGAGCTCTTAGTTATTGGTCAATTGGATCTTGGGGCGGTTCAGGTGTTTGTTCGTTTGCAGGTGGCGCCATTGCTACGTATATGGGATGGAAGTGGATTTTTATCTTCTCCATTATTTTTGCCCTCCTTGCTATGTGGCTAATTAAAGATACACCTGAAAGCAAAGCAGAAGGAAATGGTTCTTTTAAATTTGATTTTAGTGGTTTAGCTATCTTTATCGTTACGATGATTGCATTAAACGTCTTTATTACATTCGGTGAGGACTTAGGCTGGACTAGTCCAATCACTATTATTCTTGCCATCGTTACCATTATCGGAGCTATTGTCTTCTTCAATGTTGAAAAGAAGAAAGATATTGCACTTATTGATTTCTCTTTATTTAAAAATAAACCATACGCAGGTGCTACTTATTCAAACTTTTTATTAAATGCAATTGCCGGGACACTTGTTGTTGCAAATACGTATGTTCAAGTAGGCCGTGGATTTACTGCATTTCAGTCAGGGATGCTATCAATTGGATATTTAATCGTTGTTCTTGCAATGATTCGTGTCGGAGAAAAAATCCTGCAAAAAGTAGGAGCAAAATTACCAATGGTCTGGGGTGCTATTATCACGACAGTTGGTGTAGCGATGATGGGTCTAACCTTCTTGCCTGGTTTTACTTATACAGTTGTAGTATTTATTGGGTTTGTTTTATTCGGGCTTGGGCTTGGCATATATGCAACACCATCTACAGACACATCTGTTTCCAATGCGCCATCGAACAAAGTAGGTGAAGCTGCAGGGGTTTACAAAATGGCTAGCTCATTAGGCAGTGCGATCGGTGTTGCTATCTCTGCAACGGTTTATAGTTCAGTTGCAGCGGCTGGAAGTGTTGAGACCGCAGCATCGGTAGGGATTATCGTAAACGTAATATTCGGTATACTGTCGATTCTTTCGATTGTGATTATGGTTCCAAAAAATGCTGGTAAAACATCAGAAGCTATATCGAAAAAAACATTTCAAGCACCAAATAAAATAGCTAATTAACTTAATAGACGATAGATAAAAAGTCGGTTTCAGCTCATTTTTATAAATAGGAACAGAATGAAAGGTTATGTCATTCTGTTCCGTTAAAGAAAACTCGCTGATTGGCGAGCCTTGGAGAGGCGAAGACAGAGGCGTAATTGCACTTATCGCGCTCATAAATGCCACGTCCTGTGGCATTCGCCCGACTAGGACATCCTGTCCGTCGTACTTAATTCCTAAAATTGGCACCCGCGTCGAATCAACTTCTGCGCTGACAATTTATAATTTCTTAACGTGCAAAAAAGGAGACGAAAATGATGAAATGTGAATTGATGAGCATGTTAGAATCACGTAAAGATGAAATAATTGCCATCCGTCGCCATTTACATGAAAATCCAGAGATCTCATTTAAAGAGGAGAAAACAGCTCAATATATTGCGGATTTTTATAAGGGAAAAGATGTGGACATTCAAACGAATGTTGGGAATGGCTATGGCATTGTCGTCACCATTAAAGGTGGAAAGCCTGGGAAAACAATTGGTCTGCGCGCAGATTTTGATGCCCTTCCAATTGTAGAAGAAACAGATGTACCGTTTAAATCAAAGAATGAAGGGTTAATGCATGCATGTGGGCATGATGGACATACTGCTTACTTGTTAGTTTTAGCTGATTGCTTAATTCGATTAAAAGACTCGATTCCAGGTACTATAAAAATCATTCACCAACATGCAGAAGAAGTTCCGCCAGGTGGAGCAAAAAGTATTGTAGAGTCTGGTTTGATTGATGACTTAGATGCTATTTATGGCATTCATTTGTTACCGATGGGACCTGCAGGCACAGTAGGATATCATGCTGGATATTCCTTCAATGGACGAGCATACATGAAATTAAAAGTCCAAGGAAGAGGTGGCCATGGTTCCTCTCCTCATCTAGCTAATGATGCAATCGTAGCTGCTGCTCATTTTGTTACAGCTGCGCAAACCATTGTCAGCCGTAGATTAAGCCCATTCGATATCGGTGTGATTACAATTGGATCTTTTGATGGAAAAGGGACATTTAACGTGATCAAGGATAGCGTAGAACTTGAGGGCGATATTCGCTATATGACTGTAGAAACAAAAGAAACGATTGAGAGAGAAGTAAAACGGATTGTAAGAGGAATTGAAGAAGAGTTTGGCGTAACATGTGAGCTTACTTATACTCCAGATTATCCGCCTTTATACAATGACCCTGAGCTTACAGCTAAGGTGGCAGAAAGTTTACGAAGCATGGATGATAAAGACATTAAAGAAGTGAAAGAATTTCCGGCAATGTCTCCATCTGAGGACTTTGCT
This sequence comes from Bacillus sp. JJ1503, assembly GCF_036965125.1. Classification (NCBI taxonomy): domain Bacteria; kingdom Bacillati; phylum Bacillota; class Bacilli; order Caryophanales; family Bacillaceae; genus Bacillus; species Bacillus sp. JJ1503. The sequence continues at coordinate 2,465 of NZ_JBALOZ010000190.1, read as the reverse complement.
TATTATGCTGAAAAATTCCCAGCCTGCTTTTTCTACATTGCATGTACACCAAAAGGGGTAGAAAATCCTTACTTCAATCATCATCCAAAATTTGATATCGATGAAGATGCACTCCTCGTAGCTGCGAAAGCTGTTGGACAAGTTGTTTGCAGTTATTATGAATTAGACTAAATGAAAAAAAATAAGCTAGACAAGATAGTTCATTGATAACGTATCTAGTCTAGCTTACTTTTTTGTCTGGACTGCTTACCATTAATTATGTAGCATCAATTTTGGAGTACACTCGCCATTTATCGCAGACGAGTAAATCAGATTTTTTTAGTCCCCGATAAATAAATACTGCCAAGAATGACTTTTTCTCACCGTACCTCTACAGTTTTTAGTGAATAGGCAGTTTCTCAGGATTCATTGTTATATACATTTCGTTTATTTTGTCATTACTAATATAAAAACTTAGGATACTATGAATCTTACCATTCATGTATATCACGATTGCTGGTTGATAATTGATATTTTTCATTTCAAAATTAAAGTCTTCAGAGGCTTTTTTCATGATTCCGTATAATAAGGCTAAAACGTTGGATACGGATACGATTGGACGTACAGCAGCCGTAGCTTTTCCACCTCCATCAGAAAATAGTGTAACATTTTCTGATATAAGTTCTAATAAGACAGCTGTATTTTGCATTTGAAACGCTTCTACAAAGCGATTAATGATTGATTTATTTTCCTCATAGTTTAAACTTTCACCTTCCACACGTGAGATCTTTTGCTTGGCCCTGCTAAAAATTTTTCTGCAGTTTTCTTCTTTTTTTCCAATAATATGTGCAATCTCTGAGTATGGGAAATCCAGTACCTCTCTTAACAGGAGAACTGCCCGTTCATCTGATGCTAAATGCTCCATCATGCGTAAATAGGCAATACTCAATCCTTCTTTTTGTATAATCATTTCAGATGGATCATAGGCATGTAATTTCTCTAGTAATAGCGGCTCAGGGTTCCATGGTCCCACATAATGTTCTCGCTTGTATCGTGCAGACTTTAATGAATCAAGACAGAGGTTTGTCATCATTTTACAGAGATAGGCTTTCTTATTCTGTATGTCTTCCTCACTTATTTGGTAAGCTTTTAGAAATGTTTCGTGAACCATGTCTTCTGCTTCCGCAACTGATCCTAACATCCGATAACCTAATGAAAACAACAATGGTTTATATAGCTGGTAATCTTCTTTCGAAATTTGCACGATTTCTCCTCTTTTCGTTTAAAATGATTCCTTCAGCTTCTTCTTTTCCACTGCTCACTGCCCTTTCTGCCAAAATTGAGTCGGGAGATGTCCAGTCTCCAGCTATATATAATCCTGGAGTTCCTGTTTTAGAACGCAGCAACCCTTTGCACACCAATTGCCTTGGGTACCCTTTTCCTTTTATGCTCTAAATAACGGAAAAGCACCCAAACATGCATTTGGATGCCTTTTCTATACAATCTGAGACGTAGATGTTCACCGAAAGTATTATTTTTCAGTTGCCGTATTCCCCATTGCAATGGAAATTCTATTCCAACTGTTGATTTGGTTAATTATTAAAATAAGGTCAACATACTGTCTCTCGTCATAATGTTCACGTACTCGTTGATAAAGCTCATCTGGCACACGTTTTGTCGGGATTAACGTCACGTATTCTGTTAACTCAAGAGCTACTTTTTCTGCATCTGTGTAAAATGTGCACTCTCTCCAAGCACTAATACAATATAAACGCTGTTCCGTTTCTCCCATTTTTCTAGCATCAGCTGTATGCATGTTAATACAATATGCACAACCATTTATTTGCGAGGCCCAATTTTTATTAGTTCACGCAGTTTACGGTCTATACCTGTAGTTTTCGTATACTTCTCCATTTCCATCATTATTTTAAGTGCTTCTGGCGCTACATTGTAATAATCAATTCGTTGTTCCAATATAATTACCTCCTTTTATTTCTTTCCCTTTAAGAAAGTATTAATTTAGGTGCTAATCTTGAAGCAGCTTCTTCAGCTTCTTTATATGCTTTTTGTAATACTTCAATTGGGTCTAGTAAAGCAGTTCCTTGTGCGCGAATGATTTGATAATCTTCAATGCCAAGAAAATTGAACATTGACTTCAGGTATTTATTAGAGTAATCAACTTCTGTATACCAATCATTGTTAGTATATATTGATCCACTTGCTTGTATGACAAGCATTCTTCGTCCGTCTTTAAGAAGCCCCACTGACCCATTTTCAGTATATTTAAAGGTTTCACGTGCAATCATGATATTGTCCATATAATCTTTTAACTTTGATGGAATATTAAAATTATGCAAAGGTAATACGATGATATACGTATTTGCACTTTTAAATTGTTGTAAGATTCCGGACATACGCTCGGTTACTTTTTGTTCTTGGCTAGTTAGTTCCTGTTCTTTTCGTTGTTTTTCCCATGCACTTAAAAC
>NZ_JBALOZ010000189.1:0-7435 GCF_036965125.1 Bacillus sp. JJ1503 | reverse complement strand
ATATATTGTTGGAAAAGGAGTATTTAATCCAATTGGAACTCCTGTTGCAACAGATTTGAAATCGCCATTTTCCAATGCCTTTATTAGTGCCTATCAGACAGGTGATGTTGTTACTGGGATTTTTTGTGCCCCTATTTTTATCGCTGCGATTTTGAGCTATGGCTATAAAGGAAAAGGGATGCGCAAAATTGCGATTACTGGAACATTGATTGCGGGCGCCGGCCTTTTGATTGTTTATGGCGGGTTGCTTTACATTGGGGCTTCCGGCAGCGGAATGTTCCCAAATGATATGGATAGTACAGCTCTTGTATCTGAATTAGTTAACCACCTATTAGGGAGTAGCGGTGCAGTTGCCCTATCAATCGCCATCGCATTAGCATGTTTAACCTCTGCCATCGGTGTTATTGCTGTTATAGCTGAATTTCTAAATGATTTAACGAAAAATAAATTTGGCTATCGTGTTTGGGCGTTAGTTGTTTGTTTAACAGGAATTGCGATTGGGTCAATGGGAGTAGAAAAAATTATTAACTATACCCTGCCAATCTTCCTAGCACTATACCCAGTAGCCATTGTTCTAGTTTTCCTTGGTTTATTCCGAAAAGTAATCCCGAATCCTGGTTCCTATCGTGGAGCGATTCTTTTAACATTTATTGTTAGTGTGTTAGAAACATTAGGAGCGATCGGCATTCATTTTTCGGCGGTACAAAGCTTTATCTCTATGCTTCCATTGAGTGCAAACGGTTTTTCATGGCTTGTACCCGCCATCATTGGATTTATTTTAGGAACATTTATCTATAAAACTATTTCTGTAAAAAAAGATCAGGACCCTACGATAGAACTTTTAGAAAATGAATAATGGGGATCACGTTCAACTAGTGAAGACATTAATGGTAAGGAGAGGGAGTTATGAATAAAACAATTTTTCATAATGGGCGAATTTTCACATCAAATCCAGATCAGCCCTATGCTAGCGCAATGGTTGTGAGCGAAGGGCGTATCGCTTGGATTGGCAATGAAGGGGATTTGGTTGAACTGGAAGGAGAGCGTGTTAATCTTCAAGATCGCCGTGTTATGCCTGGAATTATTGATGCGCATTTACATCCACTTTATTTAGCGAATGCCGCTAAGCAGGTTGCCTGTATGGCTCCAGTTGTTTATTCCATTGATGATATGGTTCAAGCGATTCGCAAACGGAGTGAATCTATAGGCTCTGGCGAATGGATTGAAGGCTGGGGCTATGATGAAGGAAAGCTAAGGGATGGGCGCGCGCCTTTTCGTTCAGATTTAGATAAAGCGGCTCCTGATATTCCTATTGTAGTAACACGTACATGCGGCCATATTATCTCTGTCAATAGCAGGGCTTTGGAGATGGCGGGGATTACGAAGTACACACCAAATCCTCCAGGAGGACAAATTGATCGCGACGTAAAAGGTGAACCGACTGGTATTTTACGAGAAAGTGCAAGGCATATTGTCTTAAATGCGATGCCAGCTCGCTCGATAGAAGAAAATGCAACACTTCTTGCTAAGTTAAGTCCGTTTTTATTCGAGCGTGGGATTACGGCCATTACGGATCTTATGGCATTAAACAAGCCTATTGACTACTTAGACATGTATAATGAAGCGCGAGATCACGGGCTGAAACAGCGGACTGTCCTCTATTATATGTGGGAGGATTTAAAGAATGAAATGATCTTGGACGAATATAAGACAAATAGAGAAAACCCCATTCATATAGGCGGAATTAAGCTGTTTGCAGACGGCAGTGTGTCCGGCAGAACGTCTTGGGTCAACCCTCCGTTCCTAGGCGATGATGAAAACTACGGCATTTCTACAACTTCTAGAGAAGAACTGCTTGAAGCGGCTGAGGCGGCAGAAAAGTATGGTGTGCAATTAGTCGTTCACGCGATGGGTGAGCAAGCGATCGACTTGATCGTTGATACATTTTACGGGAAAAAGGGCTGGCTGGAGGATGCGCCTTCTATTCGCATCGAGCACGCGGCTATGCCAACAGAACAGGCGATTCAGCGTGCGGCTGAAACGGGCATTGCCTTTGTTCCGCAGCCGATTTTCCTTTTTGCTGAAATCGAAAGCTATTTAAATAATCTTGGGGCAGAGCGTTCAAAAACGACTTACCCAGTTAAAAAGATGCTGGATGCAGGCATTAAGGTAGCCTTCTCTTCTGATGCGCCAGCAACGGCATGGGCAGATCCGGTTGATCCTTTTGTCAGCATAAAGGCAGCTGTCACTCGTGTGGCGTATGATGGAACAGACACAGGCAAGGATCAGCGCGTAGATGTGGAAACGGCAATTGAGCTTTACACACGTGCCGCTCAGGAGATCACACGTATTCCGGCAATCGGCCAATTAAAGCAAGGGTATGAGGCTGACTTTATCGTATTGGATAAGGATATTCTCGAAGTGAGCCCTGAACAGATTGATGAGGTTAGGGTGGAAGCGACCTATATGGGCGGGGAAAAGGTATTTGAAAAATAATAATGAGAGGAAGCAGAGTTGGTGACAATTCGCTTCCTCCTTTTTTCATTCAGTCACGATAAATGATTCCAGAATAATAGGCAAAACTACAAATAACCAATCTATTCATGCAAGTAGTAAATCTATTTAGGAGGATCATATGAAAGCGACTGATGTTCTTGTTCGATGTTTAGAAAATGAAGGAGTGGAATATATTTTTGGAATCATGGGAAAAGAAACGCTAGATCTCATCGATTCCCTTTCCCGATCTAAGCAAATTCAATTTGTGAATACGAGGCATGAGCAAGGAGCTGCCTTTATGGCTGATGTTTACGGGAGACTGTCTCGAAAAGCAGGGGTGTGTACGTCTACATTGGGGCCGGGAGCAACTAATTTATTAACGGGGATTGCGAGTGCAACTCTTGATTTCTCACCTGTCGTGGCGTTCATCGGACAGGCTGGATTGGAAGGGCAGCATAAGGAATCCCATCAATATTTGGATTTGGTTAAAATATTCGAGCCAGCAACGAAATGGAGCATTCAAATTAAGGATTCCCTAACGATCGCAGAGGTAGTAAATAAAGCCTTTCAGAAGGCAAAAATGGAAAAGCCAGGCGCTGTTATCGTGGAATTACCGGAAAATTTAGCTGCTCAGAAAATTCCTGACAATGCGATGACTGTCAAACCGCTGCCAGTCTATACGCCCGTAAATGAAGAGATCAAAGCAGCTATTGACCAAATCAACAATAGGCAAAGGCCATTTATCATCGTTGGGAATGGGGTGATTAGGGGGGAAGCCGTAAAGGAGGTGCAAGCATTCATCGACCATCTTCAGGCACCTGTTACTCATAGTATGAAAGCAAAAGGGATTTTGCCTAAAGATCATTCGCTAAATTATTTTACGTTTGGCTTCAGCGAGCAGGATGAGGTGCTGCCGGGGATCGAAGAGGCTGATCTGCTTATCGTTATTGGATATGATTTTGTGGAGCAGCTTCCTAAGGAATGGAATAAAAAGAAGGTGCCGGTTATCCATATTAATGCTGTTCTGGCTGAATCGGATGAATATTATCCTATTCAAAGCGAATTGGTTGGAGATGTTAAAAGGACTTTGCAGGCTTTTAACGGGTTTGAAATCAAGCCGAAGTCGTGGGAGCCATCCGGGAATTTACGAGAGCAAATAAAACGGGCCTACCATTTGAATGACGAAGCCAAATCTTCTTTATCCATTACAGCCATTTTGCAAGTCATTGAAAAGCGTACATGTGAAAATACGATTGTCCTATCGGATGTAGGTTCACATAAAGTATCAATAGCCCGGACTTATCAGCCAAAGAAGCCGAATAAGCTTATTATCTCCAACGGATTGGCTTCAATGGGGATAGCCATTCCCGGTGCCATTGGAGCCAAATTGGCATGCCCATCCAATCCGGTAATTTGCATAACGGGTGACGGGGGGGCCCTAATGAACTTTGCAGAAATCGAAACAGCAGCAAGATTAGGATTGTCCTTTGTGATCATTGTCCTTAACGATTCGAAGCTGAAATTGGAAGAACAAATGATGATGAAAAAACTGGGCAATGATTTTGGAACTGCTTTTGGAAACCCTGATTTTGTACAGCTTGCGAGAAGCTTTGGTATTAAAGGGGTGCGGACTGCGGATATACTCGAATTCGAGGGCATACTCAATGAGGCGTTAAAGCAGGGCGAACTAACTCTGATTGAAATTAATTTAGGATAAATGCTGTTACTGGGGAATATCCCCTCTGGGAGTTCATCAATCTGGACGAACGAAGCCAGTCATCGTGGATATTATACTGAGCAGATATCAGCTGGGGAGCCTGATGCCCATTGGTGTTGAATATTGTTCCGAACGGTCATCAGTTGTGCAGCCTGATGCCCAACACCGCGGAAAAACGCTCTGGACGGTCATCAGCTTGGTAATCTGATGACCATCACCGTAAAAAATCGCTCCGAACGGTCATCAACTGGGGAGTTTATCACTGACTTTAGTCTATTAGAGAAACTCCCTGAAACAGGTATCATCTGAAAGCTTACGAAAATAGTATACCTCGGATTCTTTTTATGAGTCTAGTGCTTAAAACAACCCAGATCCAGCTATAAAAAGTAGAGAAAATAAAAATTAAGCCGATAACCGAAACGCTAAATTGATGGGAAATGGCTGGCCCTAATACAGGGAATTTCAATCCGTATAATAATAGGCAGATTCCAATCATTAGGCCTGCCGCCCCGCTCAAAATATGAATCCACCTTTTTCGAAACAGGTGAAAGGAAATCCCGATTAATAGCCCCAATAGCCCCGTTGTAAAAGGAAAAACAATTAACTCGGCAGGCTGTAATATCAGAAGTAATATAGCTGTTAATATGTAGGAAGCCAGACCGAGTGGAATCGAAAAAATAGAGCAAACAATAATAGGTGCAGTAGCCAAGGGGCTAATGAAATAACCAACTCCCGGTAAAAATCCTCCTGCCGATTGAAAAATGGCCCCGATGCTGCTCAAAAGAGAGATTAGCACAATCTTTTTCGCCCTAGGCCATTTTTTAAAAGCAGCTTGTATTTCGTTCATATCTTTTTTAAAATAGTGCATGGCAAACCTCCCTATGCCATCCACTATATTCACGGAAATCCTTTTTATTATATATATCCTTTAGTAAATAAGATTTCGACCTTGAATTGCCATCATATCTTTAATAGGACCATTTAGGAGGCAAATTCCTAAATAGGCAGTTTTACAAACCGTCCGCTTATTTTTTCATCTGTTCCTGTGCCATTCGGACAAGCTCTTTCACCATGCTCCCGCCGATTTTTCCGCCGACCTTTCCAGCTTCTCTTGAGGTAAGGCGGCCATTGTAGCCTTTTTGCAGGGGCACGCCCACTTCATCCGCTACTTCAAACTTTACATGGTCGGGGTTCTCTCTGTCCACTTGGTATCCTTCATTGGCCATAACCTTATTCTTGAACTGATCTAAAGCTCCTCTTGAATCTGGTACGAGAGGGCGCCGCTTTCTTCTAGCCATGTTTTCCGGCCTCCTTGATATGCGAATTTACCAATAGTGTGTGCGGATCTAATCGGTTTATCCTGTGGAATAATCTTGTAAAACCTATCGAAATAGGGGATTCTATGTTATCTTATAGGAAAGAATGGTGCCTTTGGCTTTTCTAATTGATCATTTTGAAAAAGAAGGTGTAATCATTGTTATTAAAATACCTATCAGCTCTGCTGCTGCCGGGACTGCTAGTGGTGCTGTTTACGAGAGTGGCATATAATCGTGTGATTGGTCTTGTATTGACGGTAGCATTAATTGCAGCTTCAGTTTATAAAGGCTATACAGATTCAATATGGCTCATTGTTGTCGATGCGTTTTCACTGACTGCTGGCTTCTGGTATGCAAATAGAATGAAGGAAAATATCCACAAAAGATCTTAATATGAAAAAAAGGCGATTCTTCATTACAAAAGAATCGCCTTTTTATATCTTTTATTTTCCTTCAATTGCTGATGCTTTTAAGCTTTCTTTTTTTCCAAAGCTAAACGCATATCCGATAATTCCACCGATGATGGCAGGAATGATCCAGCCAATTCCTACAGAATATCCTGGAAGGATCGCTGTAAATAAATCATTGATCGCTTTAATTTCGATGCCAGCTGCGTTTAATCCGTCAAATAAGCTAACGATAAAAGTCATTAAAATACTGCCTTGATAAACAGCTGTTTTGCCCTTGAAAATAGGGTGTAGAAACGTTAATGCCATCAAGCAAATAGCTGATGGATAAAGCGCTACTAAAACTGGAACGGAAATTGAAATTAAAGTAGACAATCCAAAGTTAGCAATCGCCGTGCTAAAAACGGAGAAGATAACAGCCCACTTTGTATAAGAAATACTTGGTGCTAGTTTATTAAAATAGGAAGCACATGCTGTAATCAGACCAATACTTGTTGTTAAACACGCAGCAATAACAATAAGCGCTAATAACACTTTCCCGAATGAACCGAAATAATGGGTAGAGACTGCAGCAAGAATCTCCCCGCCGTTTTCTAAATGCCCAAGTCCTTCAACACTAGATGCGCCCATATAGGCAAGGGATGAATAAATGACCGCCAATAGGCCAGCTGCAATGAAAGCAACCTTCATACTAGAAGTCATAATTTGTTTCTTCGTTTGTGCGCCTCTATCTTTCATTGTATTGATGACGATGATACCGAATACAAACGCAGCAAGTGCATCCATCGTCAAGTAGCCCTCTTGGAATCCTTTAAAAAAGGCATTTTCCATATAAGTTTCAGTAGGAGCTTGAATTTGTCCGATTGGGTTAATAAATACTACAACAATAAGAATGGCAATAAAAATTAATAATAATGGCGTTAATATTTTTCCAACAATATCTACAAGCTTAGAAGCCTTTAATGAAAAGAATAACGTAACTCCGAAAAAGATAATGGAGAAAATGATTAACGGCAGGACACTGTTCGTTTCACCAATAAATGGTTTAATGCCAATTTCGTAAGAAACTGTGCCTGTTCTTGGTATAGCAAATAATGGACCAATTGATAAATATAGAGCCACTGTAAAGAAAACTCCGTAAGCTGGGTTCACACGGCTTGCTAATGATTGCAAATCACTTTTACCTGAAAAGCCTAAAGCTAATATTCCTAGAAATGGCAAGCCTACGCCAGTTACGATAAATCCGGCATTAGCTGCCCACACATTTTCACCTGCCATTTGCCCAAGCATGACGGGGAAAATTAAGTTCCCAGCCCCAAAGAATAAAGCAAATAGCATAAAACCTGCAGCAATCAAAAATGAAAATGACCCTCTTGATGACATAATGAATTCCCTCCTGTTTACATAAATAATGGACTGCTGTTCTGATAGGGAGATTTTTTTGTCTATTCATCTATGAATCCCAAATCAGATCAGTAAGTTATTATAATATTTTTATT
>NZ_JBALOZ010000188.1:0-3340 GCF_036965125.1 Bacillus sp. JJ1503 | reverse complement strand
GTATTATTTATAGAATATTCTGTCAACCGACGATGCAAAATTAATGTTTTTATCGACAATACCCTACATGTAACTTGTTAAATAGGTTGTAATCAAATGGTAAATATTGTGAATTAATGTTGTCGAAATTAAAAAACTTCGACAAGAAAATCAACAAGCGAGAGTGTTTTTTGAAGGGATTTTACTTCAAATTCACATGGCCAAAACTACACTAGGAAGCAACTTTCTTCTTATTACATGAAATAATAATTGAGAAACCTGTCCTCTAGCACATTGGCTAGGGGGCAGGCATACTGGCAAAGGCTATACTATTTTACATTACTCCCAATTTATCGCTTTAGGTCCACCAACAATGGGTAATATTATTTTGCTACGCTCAGGGTCAATTGAAATTTTCGTTCCTGCTGTTGGACGAATTGTATAATCATAATCGCTTGAAATGATAACGATACCGAGGCGATCTCCAGGGTTAAATACATAGTCATCTGGCTGCATATCCCATGTAAATGTATACTCACGACCCGGTGTTAAGGCAGTTGATCTTGTTTTATCATGTAAGTTTTGTACATCCATCCAGCCTCTAGTAATTATTTCTGTTTTATCAGCACCGTAGTTTACAAGTAAAGCTGTCAGGTTTGCAACAGGTCGATCAATACTTGCGCGGATTTCTAACTTAGGTGTACCACTGATACGAACGGATTCTGTAAGAGCTGGTGTCATGTAAACGAGTCGATTCTCAGAGTTCGTTTCTAGATTTGTTACTAACTCATTAGCTTTAATTAAAGGATTATCAATGAAATACTGATCCTGCTTATTTTTGTTTGGGACAGGTTTTAAGCTAAATGTTCCTGTACCATTTGTAGAATCTGGTTGTAGATGTAGTGTTGTTGGAACAGTGCCTACAGCTGGCCAGTTTTGCTCTGTTGTCCAACTTCGATCTTCACGTTGAATGTCAACCATGGGCTCATCCATGATGTCATTTTCAATATCATATAACCAATAGTCAAACCATTTGTTCAACATAGTATTCCAGTCAGCTTTATACGAGGTAGGACCAGCATGTCCACCTTGGTGTAACAACAACTTTCTTGGGACATTATTCTTCTCTAAGGCATTCCACCAATCGGAGAATTGTTTTGTTTTTACATTCCAGTCATTTAACCCATGCACGACAAATACACTTGCATCAATATTTTTAGCATCCTTTACATAGTCACGCTTAGACCAAAATTCATTGTAATCACCCGATTGACGATCCATTCCTTCAGTAAGTTCCTCAATTACTTGTTTACAGGCTTCTGGATTTGCCCTTGTTAAAATAGCCTCCGCCATGTTATCGGCATCTTCACCTTGATAACCTCCTGGTGCTGTAACAAGCCCATTGGCACGATAGTACTCATACCAGCTACTAATTGCAGCGATTGGAACGATTGTTTTTAATCCTTCTACTCCTGTGGTTGCTACAGCATTAGGGAGGGTACCGTTATATGAAACTCCTGTCATACCAACATTTCCGGTAGTCCAATCAGCTGTTACTAGTTCACCATCTGCTGTATAAGCATTGGCACGTCCATTTAACCAATCAATAACCGCACGAGTGGAAAGGATTTCACTTTCATCACCTGTTGTTGGACAGCCATTCGACAAACCAGTTCCGATGCTTTCGCCTAGTACAACGGCATAACCCCTAGGAACGAAATAATTATCATATGAAGTTGGAAAACGATCATTTGTATAGGCAGCATATGGTTTGCCACTATCTTCACCGGCTTTTCCTTTTTTCGGAACAGCATTGTGTTCTACATCCACATCATATACAGGAACATTCTTTATTCCAGATCGATAAGGAGTCATTTCATAGATGACAGGTACCTTCAAACCTTCCTCGGTTTCTTTTGGACGCATAATATCAACTCTAATCCGATCGAAATTACCGTCCCGATCACTGTCTACAGTCGTTTCTACAAAAATACGTTCTGTAATCGCATCTTGATGTGAAAACACTGGCTGGGTCATTCCATCAATAACCTCAATCTCAGGTATAGAAGAGTGATTTTTCCCATTTTCATCCTGTGTAAGTTCACCTGCAGAAGTAATAGTACTACTAAGTAGTAAAGGAATTGATAAAGCTGTACTCATGGCTACTTTTAAAAACCTTTTTTTGTTTTTCATTGCTTACCTCCAATAGATTTGTAGTTTTGATAGTAAACCATTATTAATATAAGAAAATGACTAAAACAATTAGAGGACTCCTAAATTTATTAAAATCAAGTAAATTATACCATTTATAGACTAGTTATAAAGTTCTGAATATTACGTATTTCATAAATGGTAGTAAAGTAATAGATATTTATTTAGTTTCCTAGCAAAGAACAAATTTTCAGCGCTGAAACCGTAAATGCAGGTCAATCTATGTTATACAATAAAGCCGGCAAAGACTCCCTCGTAATTAGCTGATGATGGTAACTTGGACAAGCTGATCATAGTGCCTCAATCATAACGAAGTTTCGAAAAACTATAACAATTGCATAATCTGCTCCATAAGCGAAATTTTCACCCTCTAAACCATTGATAGTAAAAATGAAAACGCTATCGAAAATTAGTTTCCGCTCTCAGGCTTGGTTAATGGAAGCTTTAACCAATGCATTCCCTGTTCCCATTGTTCTTTGCCAAATGAGTTTAAATCGCTTATATAGCATGTATAATCGCTTTGTGATGAGACAGACCATTTTTTTGATCGTCTTTATCCCTATGGGTCCTAACTTAAGGAAAAACAAGTAAATATAAAAAGGACACATCAAAAACGTAATTTTTATGGATAGTGAGATTAGGAGGAAGTGGAATTTGTACTTTTTTGGAGAATGGAGTAAAAGTTACATTAAAATCTCTAAGTCTTCATAAGTTTATTCATAGAGGATAATAATCCGCTTTACGAGGAGGCTATATATGAAAATATGGCGTTTAGGTCATGCGATGTATGTATTGAAAAGCAAAACAGGAAAAAATTATCTGATTGATCCGTTTTTCGATATGAATCCTGGTTTTGCAAAGGAGTTAGATCATGCAGATTTTTACAAATCAATAGATGCAGTTTTTTTGACTCATGGCCATTTAGATCATACCAGCGGTTTATCTAAATTTATTCAATATAAACCAGATATCATGATTGTTGCACAGTATGATTTAGCCATGATTCTTCTTCAAAAGGGAATGAAAAATGTTTTTCCGATTAATTTCGGCGGGAGCGCTTCGCTAAATGATGTACATGTAACAATGGTTCAGGCCATACATACTTCATCCTATGGCGAAGCGGAGGGATTACCTGTGTATGCTGGGGAGG
>NZ_JBALOZ010000187.1:6303-7066 GCF_036965125.1 Bacillus sp. JJ1503 | reverse complement strand
TTTATTTTTTTTGCTTTTTTGACTAATGCAGAAGTCGATGCGTAAGTTTCATAGCATCCTAAACGACCGCATCCGCATTTATGACCTTGTGGATGCGTAATCATATGGCCAAATTCAGCGGCTATCCCCTTATTCCCTTTATATAACTTAGATTCTAGAACAATTGCCCCGCCAATTCCGGTACCATAAGTTAGACAAAGAAAATCATTTAAGCCCTTACCTACACCAAAGTACTTTTCACCTAGGGCAGCTGCATTCACATCGTTTTCTACTAAAACGGGGATACTAAATTCCTTCTCTAAAATATCCTTTACGTTTACTCCCGACAGATCTGGAATGTTTTCACTAGAATATATATAACCTTCNNTAATCCCGATTGCATCAAATTCATGGAATTCTGAGATTAGATTAATTAGTTTTTCAACTAAGTTTCCTTCACTATTCCTAACTTTAGTTTCGTATTCTTTCATCACTTCAAAATGCCCATGCTTATTACATAAACCTATTTTTATTGAAGTGCCCCCAATGTCAATTGCTAATATTTTCATTTATTCAACCTCGCTTTCACCTGGCAAAATGATTATTCTATCAGCCGCAAAATCAAGATAGTCTTTTAACCGGGATAAATTGTTTTCAATTAGAGAAGTACCATGCCCTTCCGGAGTCTCCCCTGTGGCAAAGCCCAGTTTCATTTTTGGAGTCTTTCGAACTTTTTCAATAATGAATTTTGACGCTTCTTTGCTCATCTCTTCATAATTCTTCA
>NZ_JBALOZ010000187.1:0-6291 GCF_036965125.1 Bacillus sp. JJ1503 | reverse complement strand
TTTAATGATTTTCATGTTTCATCTCCATTCTTTTAAAGGCAATACTCTAATATACATGACCCAGATGCCCGTTTTGATCACATACCCCCGTCTTAATAGAAGTACCCCCAATGTCTAAAGCTAAAATTTTCATTTCATTTATCCTTTTTTTATGTTTGATTTCTTTTATTACATTTTACTATCCTTTAAAGGAATAATTTCCAATTGTTTGTTAAAATAAAACAAATTCAAATCATAGGAGAATTAAGCATGGAGCATTTTATAGAAAATGATTATTTAAGAGGGATTAAACTTAAACGTGATCATATCCCTTCCTTTAACAAATTCCCATTTAATTTACCTAGCATTCAAACGCTGGATGAGCTATCCTTTCATCCGAATGTAACTTATTTTGTGGGTGATAATGGCATGGGGAAATCAACTTTATTGGAAGCGATTGCGGTTGCGGCTGGATTTAATCCGGAAGGCGGTTCATTTAATTTCAATTTTGCTACTTATGATTCCCATTCGGAATTAGACAATTATATTAGGTTGGTGAAGGGAGTTATAAAACCTAGTGATGGATTCTTTCTTCGAGCAGAAACCTTCTATAATGTAGCGTCTAATATTGAGGAAATGGATAGGGAATTCGGGACAAGCCCGAAAGTTATCGATTCTTTCGGAGGCGTGTCACTTCATAAACAGTCACATGGGGAATCTTTTTGGGCAACTTTCATGAATCGGTTTGGGGGAAACGGCCTTTACATTATGGATGAACCAGAAGCAGCGTTATCTCCCCTGCGACAATTATCCATGCTGGCAAGAATTCACGAATTAGTCCGTCAAAATTCCCAATTCATTATTGCCACTCATTCACCCATCATCATGTCTTATCCGAATGCTGCCATTATCGAATTTACAGAGGATGGCGCAAAAGAAACTCAGCTTGAAGAAACGGGACATTTCCGAATGATGAAACAATTTTTTGAGAACCGAGAAAGAATCCTTCATCATTTACTGAACGACTAAAAATACAACTACGGAAGAATTTCATTCCTTTTATTAATGAAAAGATCTAAAGAATGCCATATTAAGTATAGGATTAATTGGAAGGAGCAAATTTCTATGGAATTTTTACCACGAGAACAAATCATTAATGAATTACAGCAGCCGTTTCAATCCTATATCGAAAAATATGGTATTGATGATATTGGTATTTTTGAGGAACATGGTGAAGGTGATCGGTACTACCTAGGATATACTGTGAATAAAGAGGGGAAAACGTTCCATATTCATAGCCCTTATCTTAAAAATGATCAAGGTGAATTAGTACAAGAAAATGATGAGTGGACACTTGAATCTGATAATCCTAGTTTGAAGGATCATCGTGGTTATGATGACTTAGAAAGTGTGTTTCGTGATATCTAATTGAAGTAGTTTCTCCAAAAACGCATGGCTAATAATGAAATCCATGCGTTTTTTTTTACTTGTTCTGTTCAGTTCAGGCACCCGTTCTCAAAAGTTTTAACTTTTTGCGGACACTGAGAACATTATTTTCATAATAACGCTATTTTGGAGGTGTGGTCGGACACTGAGTACGTTAATTAATAAAAATCACGTAAAAATGAAGCATTTTAGCGAAATAACGGAACGTATGTCCGTTTAATCCAAGAATTACCCTAGTAGACGTAATTATGACATTAGTATATTACCAACTTAAGCCCTTCATTGGCGTAAGAGAATAAAGTATAAAACGAAAAAATCGGTAATGGAGAACCAAAACTCCTTGCTGGTTTTTTTATTATTTTAAGGGGCCTCTTAAAACCATTAGTAATAATCACAAGCTGGATTTGGCAATACTAGCTTAGTGAATGAGTAACTTGGGCTTTATGTATATCTCTAACGTTTAAATAGAAACAGGCTAAGGGGAGGAACCATTTTGGAGCACGCTTGGCTTTCTTTATTACCATTTATCATCGTCATTTCCATGTCTATATGGTTAAAAGACATTCTGCCGGGACTTGTTGTTGGGCTTCTGGTTGGATCTATCCTAGTATCATCTGATCTATTAGCCGGTACTCAGCAGGCGATTTCCTATGTCGTCAAAACTTTATCTAACGATACAAATATTAAGATTGTCGGGTTTTTATATTTATTTGGCGGTCTGGTTGGAATGATGAATATCGCAGGGGGCATTAAAGGCTTTTCAGAATGGATTGGAAAACGTATAAAGACCGAGCGCGGGCTGCTTGGGCTTATTTGGCTGACCCTTCCGTTTACGTTTATGATGCCAATGTTTCGGATTATGATGATTGGACCGATTGTTAAATCTCTCATTAATAAAATGAACCTTTCAAGGCAAAAGGTGGGCATGACACTAGATATATCGACAGAGTCCGTTATCGTCTTATTACCAGTAGCCACAGCCTTTGTCGGATTTATGGTCTCTTTAGTGGCCGGGGGAATCCAAGGTTTAGACTTAGGAATGTCACCCTATCAAATATTTTTACTAAGTATTTTATTTAATTTTTATGCCATCATCATGTTAGTCATCGGAATTATCCAAACCTTTTTTCCGCCTTCTAAGAAAATGATGAATCCCAAAGCAACAGCGAATCAGGAACATAGTGAGCATGAAGAACATGAATTCCATCGATTGGGCATCAAAAAGGAATTGTCTTTAGTAAAAGCACAGCCGTGGCATTTAATCTTTCCAGTCTTTATCTTGCTGGCATTATCGTTATTTCTATTATGGCAAAACGGAACTTCCCTCGGGGCTAAAACCATTTTTGAAGCATTCTCCATGGCAGATGCCACGTTTGTCATGCTTTTGGCAGTTTTTATTTCACTTATTTTAACCTTCACCTTTTATATGATAAGGAGACAAAAATTGAGTGAAGTCCTGTATCACTTTTACGATGGAGGTAATCAAATGATGCAGGCCATCAGTCTCCTTATTTTGATTTGGGCATTAACTTTGTCGGCCGAAGATCTTGGCTTTTCAGAATTTATTGGGTCAACATTAGGAACCTTTTTACCTGCTTTTATGACCCCTGCAACGATATTTTTGATCGGATCGATAGTCGGCTATTTTATAGGGTCATCGTGGGGAACTTGGGGATTATTAATGCCTCTGGGAATCACCTTAGCCGTTTCTACCGGGGCTTCTATCCCTTTGACCGTAGGGGCTGTATTTGCCAGCGGAGCATTTGGGGCAATCACCTCGCCGCTTGGTGATACAACCATTACAACTGCATCTATTCTCGACCTCTCTCTTGTCGACTATGCCCGCTATAAATTGAAGGTTTCTGCTATAGGCGGGGCTATAGCGATTGTAGTGTATTTGGTAAGTGCATTATTGATTATTTAAATTTATGATATTCAAAAGCCCCAACAGATCGTTGGGGCAATGAAACTTGAAGGGTTATTATTTAACTATTCCAGCTCTTAATTTATTCACCCCAAATTCAAGATAAGCCTTTAAACAGGTAAGCATATAAACCCAGCCTTCCTTATTATCTATCAATTGGCTGATGAAATCATCAGCTTCCTCATTAAAACCTTCTTCATTAACTTCAATAATTGTACTTGAATCATCTAGTTCATCTAGTGAAATGGTGACAATATGCTCCTCTCCATTCGCACCCCATTGGAACACAATTTTTTTATTTTCAATGATTTCTATCATTTTTAGTTCGCCTTCGGCATTGTACTCATCATATCTGCATGTAATGATCTTACCCGCTTCCCATTTTTCAGAACTTGACGAAAACCAAAAGTTACCAATTTTTGATGGATCCACGAAGGCTTCAAATACTTCATTTGCCGGTTTAAATATTTTAAACTTTGTCAGATTGTTCATATGCATTCTCTCCTCAATTTACAAATTTCTATCAGGTAGACCTATTATTTTATCCAAAAGCTTTAGTAGACAAGACACTTATCCTTCCATATTTTTTAACCGCTTTTTATCAAGTTTCCCCAAAGGAGTATATGGCATCTGATCGATGAAAACGATCTCTTTTGGAACTTGAAACCTTGCAACTCTAGGGCGCAGCCATTCAAAAATCTCCTCTTCTGTAAGGTTAGCATGTCTCATTGGTTTCACGAATGCTTTCAACCTCTGTCCAAATTGTTCGTCATTCATGCCGATCACAGCCACATCTTCTATAAGATTATGTTGGATAAGAACCTGCTCCAATTCAATCGGGTACACATTTTCTCCAGCGGAAACAACCATATCATCCTTTCTTCCGCATAAAAAATAATACCCATTATGATCACGATAACCTAAATCACCTGTTTCAATCCAAGAAGCCTTCCTATTTCTAAATGACCACTTACTTTTCACGCAAAATTGTCCAATTGTATCGGCTTCTACCTCATCCTTATTTTGATCCAGTACTTTTAAGGGGACACCATTTATTCTTTTTCCAATCGTATGAACTGAATACTTTAAGTCCTGCGGGGCTGCAATAATATTTAAGCCCGTTTCCGAAGTGCCGTACAAATTGCACAAGACATTTCCTAATTTATGAAAAACCTCATCTGCAAGTTTAGGATTAAGCTGTGCACCGCCGGAAGCTATACATGAAAGAGATTTTAAATCCTCAGCATTATGCTTTAACATTTTATGGATCATTAGAGGCACGACCGTTACGACTTGAACCTTGTGCTCTCGAATAAGCTGGCAGGCTTTTTGAGCCTGAAACCCTTTGCTGATCACCACTTTTTTCCCTAATGTGATAAATAAAAATAATACAGCTACACCATAGCCATGGTAGATAGGAGTAGCAATATAAACAGGATTGTACTTCATAAGCTTAAGTCTAGTGAGCAGACTGACAAATGGATTTAAATAATTGAATAGTGATGGTTTATGAGAGGCTTCCTTTGATTTTCCCGTCGTGCCGCCTGTCAGCAGCATGATTTTACCCATAGAAGTTCTTTGCAATTTTATTTCCTTATTCATATTTGTGGTCATTAACTGATTGATTGCAGGCAGTTGGTCATGATAGCTCAAAACCTTTTCTTTTGTGTAGTTTGCTTGATCAATAATCGTCCTTAACTCCGGATCATATACAAGGAAGTCAAAATGATGTTTTTCCAATTGTGATATAAACTGATTTTTGCTCATTTCTGGATTGAGTAAATAAATATCTGCTCCTAATCGAGAAACAGCAAAAATAGATCTGACTAAGGAAGTGTGATTTTTACACAGAAAACCTACTTTCTGACCGCACCTAAGCCCGTATTTTTCTAATAGAACCATAGAAAGTTTTTCTGATTGGGAGAATAATTGGTTGTAGCTTATTGTTTCATTATCGTCAACTAATGCAACTTTGTTCCCGTATGCCCCTTTTGCAATTTGCAGGAGAGTCATGATATTGATTCCGTTCTTTGAAATCGCTGCCAGTAACCTATATAAGCCTAAAGGGGAAAGTAATTTGATTTTATATAAAACGAATATGAGTTTTAATATTTTCATGTTTCATTTCCCCTTTTTTCTTAAAATAACTGGGCTAAAACGTTCCCATATTCCTCTAAAAACTATGGATGCAAGCTGCCCAAATATTAGCCACCACGGCCTGTACCTTTTTCTTTTTGTATACATCGTTTGGCAAATGATTTTGGCAACATGCTCGGAGGACATGGCAGGCATTTTTTGATAAGCAGCTGTTGGCAGGATCATTGGTGTTTTAACTAATGGCAGATAGATCGTTGTGGTTGAAATCTCCTTTGCATTCAATTCAGGAGCTGCGGACCGAAGCCATGTATCAAAGGCTGACTTGGATGCCTGGTATGCAGCCCAAAAGGGAAATGGCAGCAGTAAAGCGTTGATAGTAGAAACATTAATGATCTGACCTTTATTTTTTTCAAGTATCGGAATAACTGACAACAGTAGTTGAACCGGTGCAAAATAATTAATGGCCATCGTACGGGTAAAATCGTGGTACCGATCTAGGGAATGCATAATAGATCGATTAATTGATATTCCCGCATTGCTAACAACGATGTCCAATCCGGAAGGCAGGTGTCGAATGAATGTCAGCAGTCCCTGCATCTCTTCATCCACTCTTAAATCTGCTGGAAAAATACTAACTATTGCTGCTGACTTTTCAATTTCTTTTTTCATCGTCAACAGCTTCTCTTCTCTTCTTGCTACTAATAGTAAATGGACATTTAGCTCCGCTAGCATATAGGCTAACTGCTCCCCAATACCTGAGCTTGCACCCGTAATAAGGATTGTCTTTCCATGCAATGTGCTTTGCAGCTTCACCTTGTTTAAATATGTTGGCGGAAATAATAATC
>NZ_JBALOZ010000186.1:0-9824 GCF_036965125.1 Bacillus sp. JJ1503 | reverse complement strand
AACGTGAAATGTCCGTCCATGGAAAGTGGACGGACTTTTGGACGTGACGGAACCATGAAAAGTCGTCCAATAGCCGCTAGTGACGGACTTTTCATTAGGTTTTCCACTTTTTATCTAACTCCTTGAAAATAACGAAAAGAATCCCTTTTTCTTTTTAGGAGCTTTTTTGATCGGCACTTCTTTTTTTACATATATCTCCTCTTTATCAATCGCATAGTCATGAGCAAGAGCTAAGCCAATTTCTGAATTATAATCCTTATTAGTCACCATCGTGTATTCTATCCTATATTTTGAAGCTAGTTTGGTATATTTTGAAAGTTCTTCGTAATTCATATTTCCATTTAAGTAAAGATGAGCTTTCCCATTATCCTTTAGCGCCTTTTCAATTTGAGGATAGATGCCGTCTTCTCTAATTTGGGATTGTGTAAGGGCAATCACGATTCGTTCTCGCAAAGTTCCAAGGAATTTCCTTCGTTCATCAGGCTTTGTTTGCTTCTGGCCATGGATTCCCTGGAGGATATAATCATCGATATTATTAGACAAAGTAATACCTCCTGTTGTTTTTTTCTCAACAGCCACCAATAAGTTAATTGTATATAGATTTTAAAAGAAGGGCTATTAATATGTATGTTTTATTGTATCAAGAGGTGTCATCTTTGAAAAATCATACGGCAAAAAAATCCCCCCTTCACAAAGAAGAGAGGATAAAATGGGAGAAAAATTGGTCAAAAATCACGATAGAATGATTGATAAACGAAAATCAATTAGCTAAACATACTGCAGTCATACAAAATCATCATACTTCCTGTTTTGCGGATGTAAACTGCTCCTCTTCCGTTGAACCCTTCAAGGCGGTTGTGGAAGAGGTTCCACCTGTAATCGTCATTGAAACTTGATCGAAATATCCGGTCCCCACCTCCCTTTGATGTCTAGTAGCTGTATAGCCATGCACCTCGCTTGCAAATTCAGCCTCCTGTAATTCGGAATAAGCAGCCATGCCACGGTCTTTGTAGCCGCGAGCCAATTCAAACATGCTGTGGTTTAAGGCATGGAAGCCAGCAAGGGTAACGAATTGGAATTTGTAGCCCATTTTTCCAAGCTCAATTTGGAACTTCGCAATCGTTTCATCATCAAGCTTGCTCTTCCAGTTGAATGATGGAGAACAGTTATAGGCAAGCATTTTGCCAGGAAACTTTTCATGAATGGCTTCAGCAAAGCGCCTTGCCTCATCCAGATTAGGCTCCGCCGTTTCGCACCAGACAAGGTCCGCATATGGGGCATAGGCTAATCCTCTTGCAATAGCTTGGTCAAGACCTGCTTTAGTCCGGAAAAACCCTTCAGGTGTTCGATCTCCCGTAATGAAAGGTGCATCATATGAATCTACATCACTAGTAATTAAATCCGCCGCATTCGCGTCTGTTCTAGCAACTACTAGAGTCGGCACACCCATTACATCTGCTGCTAACCTAGCAGCAATTAGGTTTTTAACGGCTGTCTGTGTCGGTAATAAAACCTTTCCTCCAAGATGTCCGCATTTTTTCTCGGAAGAGAGCTGATCCTCAAAATGGACGCCTGCTGCTCCGGCTTCAATCATCCCTTTCATTAATTCGAACACATTCAGCTGGCCGCCAAACCCAGCCTCCGCATCAGCCACAATCGGAGCGAACCAGTCAATGGATGAATCCCCTTCCATATGATGAATTTGATCTGCACGCTGCAGGGCCTGATTAATTCTCTTGACTACGCTTGGAACACTGTTAGCTGGATACAGGCTTTGATCAGGATACATATGACCGGAAAGATTGGCATCTGCCGCTACTTGCCAGCCGCTTAAATAGATTGCCTTCAATCCTGCTTTTACCTGCTGAACAGCCTGATTTCCTGTCAATGCTCCTAACGCATGAACAAAATCCTCTTCATTCACAAGCTTCCAAAGCTTTTCAGCTCCCCTACGTGCCAGTGTATATTCAATATCGATGGAGCCCCTTAATTGAATGACCTCTTCTGCAGAATATGGTCTTTCAATCCCTTTCCAGCGTGCATCCATCTCCCAGCTTTCCTGCAATTGCTTCACTCTTGAATCATTCATTTGTGTTACTCCTCCTTTAAAATGTTTTGATGAAATTCAATGTTGTTATATTACAATTCATATTATACATTTTGTATTATATAACAGATAATTCTGAAAGGGAACCCCATTTTATAAATATTTTGAAAATTCTAATCGATCATTCATAGAATTCAACTATTTTCCGCTCACCGCTTTTTTATTCTTGAACAGGGAATGGGACGGCCTTTCTTTTACCGGCGGCCCACTTTTTGACATTGAACGGGCAATGAGACGGCGTTCCATTTACCGGCAACTGCCTTTTTAATCTTGATCGGGGAATGAGACGGCGTTTCTTTTACCAGCAACCGCCTTTTGGAGCTTGAATGGGGAATGAATATAGATTTTTCCCTTAATATCTTCTACGCTGAATAAAAGATATTTTCTTAACGAAAAAAAAGAGTGATCTGTCCAATGACAAATCACTCTTTAAAATTAGAACATTTCTGATGTTGTTTTCGCTTGCATGTGAAGAAGCAGATAATCAGGTCCGCCTGCTTTAGAGTCAGTTCCTGACATATTGAATCCGCCAAATGGCTGGTAGCCTACAATAGCACCTGTACAACCGCGGTTAAAGTATAGGTTTCCAACATGGAAATCTTCACGTGCTTTTTCTTGGTTCATACGGTTGTTGGTAATAACTGCTCCCGTTAAGCCGTATTCTGTGTTGTTGGCAATGTCAATCGCTTCATCGAAATCTTTAGCTTTTGTAAAGCCTACAACTGGTCCAAAGATTTCTTCCTTCATGATGCGAGATTCTGGTGAAAGGTCAGCGAATACAGTTGGTTTGATGAAGTAGCCTTTGGAATCGTCCCCTTCACCGCCTGTCATTAGCTTACCTTCTTGCTTTCCAATTTCAATATAGCTCATGATTTTATTGTAAGCACTTTGGTCAATAACTGTTGCCATGTAATTATTTTGATCTACTGGATCACCTTGTGTTAGTTGATTTGTTAATTCAACAACACGGTTTAATACTTGATCATAAACATCTTCAACAACTACTGCACGTGAACATGCAGAACACTTTTGTCCGGAGAATCCGAAAGCAGAAGCAACAATAGAAGTCGCAGCTAGTTCAAGATCTGCTTCTTTATCGACAACAATCGTGTCTTTTCCGCCCATTTCTGCGATTAAACGCTTCATCCAAATTTGACCTTCATTCAGCTTAGATGAACGTTCGAAAATACGCAGACCAACGTCACGAGAACCTGTGAAGCTGATGAAACGAGTGTCTTTATGGTCAACTAAGTAGTCGCCCACTTCTGCACCGCTTCCTGGAACGAAGTTAAGAACACCTGCTGGAAGTCCTGCTTCTTCCATGACTTCAACGAATTTCGCTGCAACAATTGGCGTTGTTGAAGCTGGTTTTAATAACACAGTGTTTCCTGTTACGATTGCAGCAACTGTCGTACCAGCCATAATCGCTAACGGGAAGTTCCAAGGAGAGATAATGATTCCCACTCCTAATGGAATGTAGTCATAACGGTTATATTCGTTTGGACGGCTGTTTACTGGAACACCATCTTTAATACGCAGCATTTGACGTGCGTAATATTCTAAGAAATCAATTGCTTCTGCAGTATCTGCATCTGCCTCATTCCATGGCTTTCCTGCTTCTTTTGTTAAAAGAGCAGAGAATTCATGCTTGCGGCGGCGGATAATCGCTGCTGCTTTGAAAAGAACGTCTGCACGAATTTCCGGCTTAACCTTTTTCCATGTTTTGAACGCTTCAACAGCAGCCTGCATCGCTTTTTCGGCTAATTCTTGACTTGCTTTAGACACACGGCCAATCACTTCTTCCTTATTAGCAGGATTGTATGAAGTAATTTTATCTTCCGTTGTAATGCGTTCTCCGCCAATTACTAAATCGTAGTCTTTTCCTAAATAGCCTTCAACCGTCTTTAAACCTGTTAAATAAGCTTGACGGTTTTCTTCTTCTTTAAAATTTGTAAATGGTTCATGTCTGTAAGGTTGTACCATTTTCTTCGCCTCCACATATCTACTAAAAATGACAAATGAACACGTAGTAAAAGAAACGCCAATTTTGTGCTCACTGTTATCTTTGTATAGCTTTTGCATCCAATTCCCATTTTAACATGTTTTGATTTAACCGTTCAAACAACACGGTCTAATTTTTGGAAAGTTAAAAAACAGACTTCTCCTCATCCTCGTATATTTTTCACGAATAATGAATTTTGACTCTTCCATTCCATCTCAAAACATACTAATTGTAAATGTGAACGAATGGTTCATTTTGGTCAGCTTTGCGGACAATCAAGGCTTCCGGACCATAAACGGATGAAACATTAACCTCTATGGAGATATATTCCGGAAAATGTTTCATCACAAGACTTGCAACATATTGAGTAAATCCAATCCCTTCAGCCTTTCCATAAAACTGTATTGGAATATTAATGGATAGCTCTTGCATCTGTCCCTGAACATAATACGCTTTACCAATTACCCCATTAAAATTAGGAAAATAGGATTCGACATCTTGTTTAAAGTTCAAAAAGGATGTTAAATCATCGCGATGATTTTCAGTCGCAGCTGTTGATGGAAATTGGACATACTTTTCATCAATCTTTTCCCATCCTCCTAGTTTAGAGCTGCCCTTTGGGGCATTCGCATAAGCGAAGAAATTCCCAGGAACGACGGATGTTTTACTTTGCTGTTCAAATAAGGCAATGGTAATCGGAACATCCTTGAGTTGATCCATTTGCCGCAATCTGCTCAATACCTCATCCGCGAGCTTCTTTCCCTCTTTTTCAAGTTCGGCATGACTAATTTTTGTTTCATATGTCGGCCCATATTGGATCTTTTGGTAATAGTAAATGGAATTGAGAGCTAGCCCGACGACGACTCCTCCCAATTTATACTTTCCCTCGTCATTTTTAATTAGATAATTATGTTCTAAAATATGGGCCAGGTATTTCGGGGTCTCTTCTTTTCCATTATCAAGAGGGTTAAGTCCAATGTTGTCCTCTTCCTTTAATTTATTCTCTTCTAATTGGTCAGAAGTGAATTTTCGGTTTAGCCAGAGGCCAACTGTCTTTCTTTTTAAATGCTGTCCTTCTTGAAACATATATTTATCCGGGTCAAAATTGTTTTGTGCAACCCGCATCAGGCCCGTTTCAAACTCTGTAATATCATATTTTGAATTAATATTACCTACGACGAGTCCTCTTGATTCACTCGGTTCAAAAGGCAAAATCGTACGGTAGTACTGATCCGAAATCCTATAGCTTGGAATTATTGCTTTCTCTTTAGCATCCTCTTTTTCATGGACCACTTCATCCTGTCCATTGAACTTTGGCGCACACCCGGCAAGAAGAAGGCTTAAAGAAAGAGCAAGCAATATTATTTTTTTCACGGAATTCCCACTCTCTCCTTTTGTCTTTAGAAAATCTAATCCTTTAATTCCTCCACAAGTCTCTCTTCATCCCAAATATCGATTCCTAATTCCTGTGCTTTCGTCAGCTTTGAACCTGCATCCTCACCTGCGATCACAATATCTGTTTTCTTACTTACACTTCCAGATACTTTACCACCTAATGCCTCAATCTGATCCTTTGCTTCATTTCTAGACAGCCTTTCAAGCTTTCCTGTTAACACAATTGTTTTTCCAGCAAAAATCGACTCTGAATTTTCAGCAGTTACGAGCTTAGGACCTTTATATTCCATATTCACGTCAGCTTCTCTGAGCTCTTGAAGAAGTTCTTTAACCTCCTCTTGTTCAAAAAAGGCAACAATGGAATCAGCCATTTTCTCACCGATTTCATTTACGGCAAGAAAATCATCGCGAGTAGCTGCTTCAAGACCTTCCATGGATCCAAATTGCTGGGCAATGGTTTTGGCTGCTTTTTCCCCAACATGACGGATACCTAATCCAAAAATAAGTTTTTCTAGTGAATTTTGCTTAGAGGCTTCGATCGCAGCCAGTAAATTTTGAACTGACTTTTCTCCCATTCGCTCAAGCTGAATAAGCTGTTCATACTTCAGCTTATACAAATCTGCTACATCATGGATCAGATTTTCCGCAAATAATTGGCTAATCACCTTTTCTCCTAATCCATCAATATTCATCGCATTTCGGGAAACAAAATGAATGAGACCTTCACGGATTTGTGCTGGACACTTTGGATTAATGCAGCGTAAGGCAACCTCTCCGTCTAGGCGAATAAGCTCACTTTCACATTCTGGGCAATGAGTCGGCATGTGAAATTCTTCTTCTTCCCCTGTTCTTCGGTCAGCTAATACATTTACCACCTCAGGAATAATGTCACCTGCTTTTTTCACAACGACTTGATCCCCAATTCGGATATCCTTTTCTCGAATTAAATCCTCATTGTGAAGAGAAGCACGCTGAACCGTAGATCCAGCCACACGGACTGGCTCCAAGATCGCTGTTGGTGTCACGACACCTGTTCTTCCTACGCTTAATTCAATAGCCTTTAAGGTTGTAATAACCTCTTCAGCTGGAAACTTATAGGCAATGGCCCAGCGTGGACTCTTTGCTGTTGTTCCAAGATCCTGCTGCTGTTCAAACGAATCCACCTTGATTACAATTCCATCGATTTCATACGCGAGCTGAGGACGTTCTTTCGTCCATTTTTCTACATATTCAATGACCTCATGGATGTCCGCACACTTTTTTCGCTGCTTATTCGTCTTAAATCCAAGCGAATCTAAAAAGTCCAATGCCTCACTATGTGAATCGATAGCTGTTTCACCTGTATCTGTCACACTATATAGGAAAACATCAAGATTTCTAGAAGCAGCAATTCGCGGATCAAGCTGGCGCAGTGAACCCGCTGCCGCATTTCGTGGGTTGGCAAAAAGCTCTTCACCCTTCTCCACTCTTTGATGATTCAATGACTCGAAGGAACGCTTTGGCATGAATGCTTCGCCGCGGGCTTCCAGTGAAACCTCCTTATTTAAGCGAAGCGGAATGGAACGAATCGTTCGCAGGTTAGCTGTAATATTCTCTCCAGTGGATCCATCCCCTCTCGTTGCACCGAGAACAAATAATCCATCTTCATAGCGAAGAGATACAGCTAATCCATCAATTTTCAACTCGCATACATAGGAAAAATCATCCCCAACAACCTGGCGGATACGTCGGTCAAAATCCATTAAGTCTTGCTCGCTAAAAGCATTGCTAAGACTTAACATTTGGGACTGGTGCTGTACTTTTTCGAACATATCCAGAACCTCTCCGCCAACCCGTTGCGTAGGTGAATCAGATGATTTTAGTTCCGGAAATCCTTCCTCTATTTCAACTAACTCTCTCATAAGCCTATCGTATTCCGCATCCGGAACAGATGGCTGATCAAGAACATGATACTCATAATTATATTGATTTAATAAATTTTTCAATTCATTTACTTTATTTTCAGCCATTTGAAGATCCATAGATTCAACCCCTTTCATAGAAAAAGCTCGGAACTCCTATCCCTTAGTTATCGGCGCAAACTTAGCCAATAATCGTTTGATCCCGATTGGTTTTGGGAAAGCAATATCCAATTCAATGCCTTCTCCTTCACCCTTCACACTAACAACGGTACCCGTACCCCATTTGCCATGCACCGCTTTGTCGCCAACCTTCCAGCCTAATTCATCTCCGCCTGTTGCATTCATGGCTGGACGAATCACTGGCCTTCTAGGCGTTGGTCTTCCCTCTGATGAAGACCCTAGCGCTGTTCCTCCGAAAGGCGAAGCCGATCTTTTTGCTGGCTGGATTCCATCGAGCAAGTCTTCAGGTATTTCTTTTATAAAGCGCGAAGGAGGATTCATATTCGTACGACCGAACAATGTTCTCAATTGAGCATTAGTTATAAACAGCTCTTCCTCTGCTCTCGTTATTCCTACATATGCGAGTCTGCGTTCTTCCTCCATTTCTGCCTCTTCCATTAATGATCGGCTGTGAGGGAAAACCCCTTCCTCCAGACCAATTAAAAAGACAGTTGGGAATTCAAGACCTTTTGCCGAGTGAAGGGTCATTAAGACAACAGCATCGGCTTTTTCCCCATCATCATCTAGCTTATCAATATCAGCGACTAACGCTAAATCCGTTAGAAAGGCTACTAAGCTTTTGTCATCACTAGCCTCTTCAAAGCTTTTCGTTACGGATAGAAATTCATCCAGGTTTTCGAGACGGCTTTGAGCTTCAATTGATTTTTCCGCAATCAGCATCTCTCGATATCCTGATTTCTCTAGTAATTCTTCCACTAATTCCGTAACAGACAGGTACTCCTGCATTTGCGTATAGTTATTTATTAAATCCCTAAATTCTCCTGCAGCTTTCGTAATCTTCGGGCTTAAACCGATTAGTTCAACAGATTGCAAGGCTTCAAACATCGTCATATCGTGCAGCGATGCAAAGTCAGCAATCTTATCAATCGTTCCTGAACCTATTCCGCGTTTTGGGACATTAATAATTCTTTGCAGGCTTATATCATCACTTGGGTTTGCAATCAGTCTTAAATAAGCGAGAATATCTTTAATTTCCTTACGGTCGTAGAACTTAATTCCGCCAACGATGGAGTATTCGATGTTTGATTTTAAAAGAACTTCCTCCATGACACGGGATTGGGCATTCGTGCGATAAAGAATCGCAATATCCGATAAATTCCGCTTTCCGTCTTTCGTAAACTCTTTTATTTTGCCGACAACAAATTGAGCCTCCCCTTGCTCACTATCTGCCCGGTAGTAGAAAATCTTATTTCCTTCGGGGTTTTCTGTCCAAAGATTTTTCGCCTTTCGATTCATATTTCTAGAGATCACTTGATTGGCTGCAAGAAGAATTCTTTTCGTGGACCGGTAATTTTGCTCAAGCAGAATCACTTTAGCATTGGAATAATCTTTTTCAAAGGAAAGGATATTGGCAATATCAGCCCCGCGCCAGCGGTAAATAGACTGATCCGAGTCACCTACAACACATAGATTTCTAAATCTTGCTGCTAAAAGCTTTACGAGCATATATTGTGCTCGGTTTGTATCCTGATACTCGTCGACATGTATGTACTGGAATTTTCTCTGGTAGTATTCGAGAACATCCGGTACACGCTGGAAAAGCTGAATCGTTATCATAATGAGGTCATCGAAATCCAGTGCTTGATTTCTTCTGAGTCTCTTTTGATATTCTGTATAAACATCACTGACAACCTGCTGATAATAGTCGCCGGTTGTTTTCGAATATTCCTCAGGTGTTGTCAGTTCGTTTTTAGCCGAGCTAATGGAACCAAGGATGGCTCGGGGATCGAATTTCTTCGGGTCTATGTTTTTATCCTTTAAAATCCCTTTGATCACTGACTGCTGATCTGTAGTATCTAGAATGGTGAAATTACGATTATAGCCAATGCGGTCAATATCTCTCCTTAAAATCCTCACACACATCGAGTGAAAGGTCGAGATCCAAATCTCATCAGCCGCTCCGCCCATCATTCTCTGAATCCTTTCGCGCATCTCTCGCGCGGCTTTATTCGTGAAGGTAATAGCCAAAATATTATATGGATTGACCCCTTTTTCTACCATTAAATAACCAATTCGGTGTGTTAACACTCTTGTCTTGCCACTGCCGGCACCAGCCATTATTAATAGAGGTCCATCTGTTGTCTTTACTGCATTCTGCTGCTCAGGGTTTAATCCCTTTAAAAGCTTATCTGTTAAAAAATTCATTCCTTCAATCACCGCCAAACATATGTTCTGTTGC
>NZ_JBALOZ010000185.1:0-5393 GCF_036965125.1 Bacillus sp. JJ1503 | reverse complement strand
AGAAAAGCTAAGGCATTTGCCGAAAGTTCTTGGCAAACGCCAAGTTTTTCTAATAAAAAAATAACGATTTATTTTAAACTTAACCTAATATATAGGTTGGCTTAACATTAGGAGGCTTTACAATGATTACCGTAAAAAATTCCAAAATTAACGAAATCCCCTTTCTGCATATTGCGGATTCGAATAATTGGGAAGAAAAACTTCCATCTATCATCTTTATTCACGGTTTCACAAGCAGGAAGGAATTTAATCTGCACTATGCTTACTTACTAGCTGAAAAAGGGTTTCGTGTAATCCTTCCTGAAGCACTCTACCATGGTGAAAGGAGTACTGGACTGTCGGGAAACGAACTGAATTTACATTTCTGGGAGATCATCATTCGAACAATCGAAGAATTGGAGATCGTAAAAAGTTCCTTCGAAGATGAGCAATTGATAGAACCTAGTAGAGTAGGTGTTGTTGGGACTTCAATGGGGGGAATTGTCACATTAGGTGCCCTTACTCAATACCCTTGGATAAAAGTGGCCGCAAGCTTAATGGGTATGCCTTACTATGAGAAGTTTGCCTTGCACCAAATAGATGAACTTCAACGTCATGGAGTTGACATTCCACTCACTAATGATGAAATGGCTCATTTGATGAACAAAATTAGAGAACTTGATTTAAGTAAGCAGACTGATAAACTTGGAAATAGACCATTGCTATTCTGGCATGGCAAACAGGATTCGGTCGTTCCTTATTCACCTGCCTTTCATTTTTATGAAACGATTAAACCTTTATACGATAAACAACCGGAAAATCTTTTATTTATTAGTGATGAGAAAGCTGGTCATAAAGTGAGTACGACAGGGGTTATGGAAACAGTAAAATGGTTTGAAACTTATTTATAAAGTAAATTTACTGCCTGATGTGATGCCCATCATTTATATTCAAGATTATATTTGATAAGATAATAATTAGAAACATAGAAGAAGGAGTGTTATAGCAGATGGATCAAGAGGTAAAAGATAGTATTATGGGTGCTCTAGAGCTAGTAGTTGACCCAGAACTTGGTGTGGATATCGTTAATCTTGGATTGGTATACGATGTTAAGATGGATGAAGAGGGAAAGACGACCGTTGATATGACTTTAACGTCAATGGGCTGTCCTCTTGCTGGAACAATTGTAGAAAATGTAAAGAGTGCTCTAGCAGATATTCCAGAAGTGAAAGAGACGGAAGTAAATATTGTCTGGAATCCGCCATGGTCAAAGGATAGAATGTCTCGATATGCCAAGATTGCTTTAGGGGTTCGTTAGAGGTGAGAGGCTGATGAAGAATAAAGTCATTCTAGTTAGCTCAGATCAGCTTGGAAAAGGAGATAAGGAGCTTGGTGAAGGCGTTCTTGAAACCTTTTTTACATTGTTAAAGCAAAGAGAGGAATTACCTGCAGCGATTTTTTGCATGAATAGCGGTGTATTTGCATTAACTGAACAATCCTTTGCTTCAGTTCATCTTAAAGAGCTGGAGGAAAAGGGAGTAGAAGTAATTGCCTGCAAAACTTGTGTAGACTATTACGGAGTAGAAAATAAATTAATTGCCGGTAAAATAAGCGGGATGCCAGCGTTTATCGATCTTGCATCCAAATATGAAGTCATTACGATATCATAAAACAGCAGGGGCTTATGCTCTTGCTGTTTTATTTTGACTAAACTAAATAATCGAAATGGTTATTGGACAGGTTCTGGGATTTAGTTTGAAAAGCTGTCCAATAACTACGGTTTACTTGACAGGTTCTGGGAATTAGTCGAAGAGCTATCCGATAACTATGGTTTACTGGACAGGTTTTGGGAATTAGTCGAAAAGCTGTCCAAAAAAACAAATTTATCTGACATGCTTTGCTATTTAGTCAAAAACCTGTCCAATTACTCCAATCTAGCAAGTATATATGTCCAGTTAAGAAAGATCCAACTATCTGATAATCCTCAATGTGAGATTTCTCACTAATTTATTCTGCATTATCCCTTATACTACAATTGCAATCAATATTTAGATAAAAATCCTTGCGATAAATTGCAATGGAAATAGTGAAATAAGAGAGGAAGGATTCTAATGTCCTTTAGCCGCGATTTTAATAAAGATCCTTTTATTGTGATTTGGGAATTAACTAGAGCATGTCAGTTAAAATGTCTTCATTGCCGGGCAGAGGCTCAATATAGAAGAGATCCCCGTGAATTATCATTTGAAGAAGGACAGGAATTAATTGATCAAATCTATGACATGAATAATCCGATGCTTGTCTTTACCGGGGGTGACCCATTGATGAGGGAGGATGTTTTTGATATTGCGAAATATGCAGTGGACAAAGGTGTCCGCGTTTCAATGACCCCGAGTGCTACTCCAAATGTGACAAAGGAAGCGATTGAGAAAGCAAAGGAAGTAGGATTATCACGCTGGGCTTTCAGTCTTGATGGTCCAACCCCTGAGATTCATGATCATTTTCGAGGAACAGCAGGATCATTTGATTTAACAATAGAAAGAATTAAGTATTTGCATGAGCTTGAAATACCTGTTCAAATAAATACTGTTATTTCTCGTTATAATATTGATTACTTAGATGAGATGGCGAAGGTTGTAGAAGATTTGAAATGTGTTCTCTGGAGTGTCTTTTTCCTAGTTCCAACTGGCAGGGGACAGGAAAGTGATATGATTTCACCTGTTGAACATGAAAAGGTATTTAAGTGGCTATATGATTTAAGTAAAAGGGTATCCTTTGATATAAAAACAACAGCAGCCCAGCATTATCGCCGTGTTGTTATTCAGAATAAAATGAGAGAGGAACATGCACAAAACGGTGACATTAAATATTTAGATGCTTTGACTCAACAAGGATTAACTGGGTCCATTGATGGTCTTGGCAGAGCTCCTAAAGGCGTCAATGACGGAAATGGCTTCGTATTTATTTCACATATTGGAGACGTCTACCCAAGCGGGCTCCTGCCAATTAAAGCAGGGAATGTAAGGGAGCAGCCTTTAGCTGAAATCTATAGGGAATCACCTATATTCAAGAATTTAAGAAATCCAGATCAATACAAAGGCAAGTGCGGAGTATGTGAATTTAGATATGTTTGCGGCGGCTCTCGTTCCCGTGCGTATGCAGTCACAGGAGATTATATGGAAAGTGAACCTTTCTGCGTATACATTCCAAAAACATTAAGGAAAAAAGCAACATCTTAAAAGTTGGATAAAAAAGGTGACTCTGGTAGTTGGTCTATACTCACTCTTCAAACTGTATATAATTTTTTGAAAGAGCATATTATATTAAGTATTATATGAGTTAAACTTTGCCCAATTACTAAAGTCCCCCTCTTTGGCTTTTTTAACTAAATTTAACTGAAAGGCCTAATAAAGGCATATAGTATGCTACAATGTTTCAAAAGAGGTCACCCTCAATGGAGTTGATAGGATGGAAAAATCAATCGTTAAAGATCAATTGAATCGACCACTAAGAGATCTGAGGATTTCGGTAATTGACCGCTGTAATTTTCGCTGCACGTATTGTATGCCTGCAGAGAAATTTGGACCGGATTTTGCTTTTTTGCCGAAAAGCGAACTATTAACATATGAGGAAATTGAACTTCTTGCGAAAATATTTGTAGATCTTGGTGTAGAAAAAATCAGACTTACAGGCGGAGAACCATTGCTTCGAAAGGATTTGCCGATTCTCGTGAAAAAGCTTGCGGCAATAGATGGGCTAAAGGATCTCGCATTAACGACAAATGGAGTCTTGCTTCCAAGGCTTGCAAATGATTTAAAGGAAGCCGGGTTACAACGGGTAAATGTTAGCTTAGATTCATTAAATGACGAGTTATTCGGAAAAATAAATGGCAGAAATGTTGCGGTTCAAGAAGTTCTCAATGGAATTAAGGCTGCCCAAGAGGCAGGACTCTTCGTAAAAATTAATATGGTCGTAAAAAAGGGATTAAATGAATCTGAAATCGTACCGATGGCAAAATTTTGCAAAGAACACGGACTACAGCTTCGGTTTATAGAATATATGGACGTTGGCAGCACAAATGGATGGAAAATGGATGATGTTATCACAAAGAAGGAAATTTATGAAATCTTAAAGGAGCACTTCCTATTGGACGCTGTTGATCCTGATTATTATGGCGAAGTTGCCAAACGTTATCGATATGAAGGGACAAATGTGGATGTAGGGTTTATTCCATCTGTATCGNNTGTATCGGAATCCTTTTGTTCAAGCTGCCCGCGATCAAGACTGTCAGCAAATGGACAGATTTTCACCTGTCTGTTTAATGGAGATGGGCATGATATGAAGGCGTTTATGAGGAACGGTGCGTCAGAAGCTGAAATAAGAAACAGAATCATCGATATTTGGAGCGGTAGAAAAGACCGTTATTCAGACGAACGGACTGAAGAAACAGCAAAAAATCGCAAGAAAATTGAGATGTCCTATATTGGTGGTTAATCATCCCTGCCTAGTCTGGGATGTTTTTTTATAAAAAAAGAAATCGGCAACCAATCGCCGATTTCCTTTCGCAACATTATGATTAAAAATATCTTGGGAATAAAATGTTATTTTCCAAATGTACATGCATGAATGTTTGTCCTTCAAGCATTTCAAGACGCTTGTACACGAGCGTATACGTTCCGCAAGCATCCAGTGGCAGCTCATAATCAGATGTCGTTTCTCTTAGCTGTCTTAAAAGTCCCCCAGCGTGGTCATGTTCCTTCTCAAGTTCTTTAATGTAGTTAATAATCTCTTCGCGGTTAGGTACTTCAGGATCTTCTAATTGTTTCAGCAATGGGAAAACTGTGTCTTCCTCCTTTGCTGTATGTTCAATCATTTCCTTCTTGAACTCATAGAATAGCTCATATACCTTCAATAGCTCAGGGTGATGATCACCGTGTACCTTTGCTACCTTTGTTACATATGGACTTAACTGGGCAAGTTCATCTAATAATGGAACATGATAATGCTGCATGACATGGTTGATAATTTCTTCAGATGAACTGTCCGTCCATACTTCCATATTGTCCTTTTGATTTTCTTCTTTAACATATACTTCGTTTAAGTCTGCCATTAATTGCTCCATGTTAACGGACAGCTCGGTTGCAGCCGTTATTAATGGAATGTTTCCGCCGCAGCAAAAATCTATACGATAGCGTTTAAATACATCACTTGTTTTCGGTTGTTCATTAACTATATCCTTTACTAATGTTGTTTCTGAAAAAGCCATGGTCATGATAATCCTCCTAATCAAGCTTTATTTACATATACAGCATAAACGATATTTCATTGTTAGCTGGTGACTGTAATCACACTTATGAAAATTATAGACAAATAATAGAAATTTAGTGTGAGCTATATTATATGAAATCAACATCAAT
>NZ_JBALOZ010000184.1:10301-17272 GCF_036965125.1 Bacillus sp. JJ1503 | reverse complement strand
CGAAAAGCACGTGAGGATGCAAGGAGCGGCAAAAAAAGAAAACGCTCGGATGCGGTCCTTTCTGGAAAACTAACACCTGCCCAATCAAGAAATCCTCAAAAAAATGAAATCTATTTAGTGGAAGGAGATTCAGCTGGCGGCTCAGCTAAACAAGGCCGTGACCGTCGTTTTCAAGCGGTTCTTCCATTGCGAGGGAAAGTTATTAATACTGAAAAAGCAAAGCTTCAGGACATTTTTAAGAATGAGGAAATTAATACGATCATACATGCTGTTGGTGCTGGAGTTGGAGCGGATTTTAACATTGAAGATGTAAACTACGATAAGGTCATTATTATGACCGATGCGGATACAGACGGTGCTCATATTCAAGTTCTTCTCCTAACCTTTTTCTATCGATATATGAAGCCGCTGCTGGATGCCGGTAAAATTTATATTGCACTACCCCCTTTATATAAAGTCAGCAAAGGTACAGGCAAGAAAGAAATTATTGAGTATGCCTGGGCCGAAGATGATTTGCAGGACGCCATAAAAAAAGTTGGGAAAGGCTATATGCTCCAGCGTTATAAAGGTTTAGGCGAAATGAATGCGGATCAGTTATGGGATACGACTATGAATCCAGAAACACGCACCTTAATCCGGGTTAGAATAGATGATGCAGCCAGAGCGGAACGCCGCATAACAACGTTAATGGGTGATAAGGTTGAACCACGAAGAAAGTGGATTGAAACAAATGTAGCATTTGGTTTAGAAGAGGATGCAAGTATACTAGAAAATGAAAATATATCAGTCTTAGAGGAGGAGATTGAATAATGGCTACACAAGAGAAATTCCGCGATCTCCCTCTAGAAGACGTTATTGGTGATCGTTTTGGCCGCTATAGTAAATACATTATTCAGGAAAGGGCCTTACCTGATGCAAGAGACGGCCTAAAGCCTGTTCAACGAAGAATTTTATATGCCATGCATGTGGAAGGAAATACACATGAAAAAGGCTTTAGAAAATCTGCAAAAACAGTTGGAAATGTAATTGGTAACTACCATCCTCATGGTGATACATCGGTTTATGATGCAATGGTTCGATTGAGTCAAGATTGGAAGCTACGAAACTTGCTTGTCGAAATGCACGGGAATAACGGAAGTATTGATGGGGATCCTCCTGCAGCTATGCGTTATACGGAGGCGAGACTTTCAGCTATTTCTTCAGAATTGCTAAAGGATATTGAAAAAAGAACGGTCGATTTTGTTCCGAACTTCGATGATACTTCGAATGAACCAACCGTTTTGCCAGCTATGTTCCCAA
Source organism: Bacillus sp. JJ1503 (assembly GCF_036965125.1). Taxonomy (NCBI): domain Bacteria; kingdom Bacillati; phylum Bacillota; class Bacilli; order Caryophanales; family Bacillaceae; genus Bacillus; species Bacillus sp. JJ1503. Next base: position 15,973 of record NZ_JBALOZ010000184.1, on the reverse strand, counting down.
GTCTCTTAGTAAATGGCTCTACTGGTATTTCTGCTGGATATGCGACAGAAATTCCTCCTCATCACTTAAATGAAGTGATAGATGGTGTCATTCATCGATTGGACAACCCAAATTGCTCAATAGATGACCTTATGAAATATATAAAAGGGCCTGATTTCCCAACAGGCGGGATTATTCAAGGTGTTGAGGGAATAAAGAAGGCCTATGAAACTGGAAAAGGAAAAATCATTGTCCGAGGGAAAGCTGAATTTGAAGAAATTCGCGGCGGGAAGAAACAAATTGTCATTACGGAAATACCGTTTGATGTCAATAAAGCAAATCTTGTCAAGAAAATCGATGAGTTTAGGCTAGATCGAAAAATCGAAGGGATTGCCGAGGTTCGAGATGAGACAGACCGAACGGGGTTACGTATAGTTGTAGAATTGAAAAAAGACGCTGATCCTGAAGGTGTCCTTCATTACTTATACAAAAACAGTGATTTACAAGTACCCTATAATTTTAATATGGTCGCCATTTATAACAGACATCCGAAGCTAATGGGACTTAGAGAGTTATTAGATGCATATATCGAGCATCGAAAAGAGGTCGTCACAAGAAGAACAGCATTTGATCTGGAAAAAGCCCAAGCCAGGCAGCATATTGTTGAAGGCTTAATAAAGGCTTTATCTATTCTTGATGAAGTGATTGCCGCCATTAGAGCATCGAAGGATAAAAGAGATGCAAAAGATAATTTAATTGCCAAGTTTGCATTTACTGAGCCTCAGGCAGAAGCAATCGTGTCATTGCAGCTTTACCGTTTAACGAATACGGATATTACAGCACTCCAAGCTGAGGCAGAAGAATTATCAAAAAGAGTTGCCGAGCTAACATCTATTCTAGAGAGCGAGAAAAAGCTGTATTCTGTCATTCAAAAAGAATTAAAAGACGTGAGAAAACGTTTTGCTGATAATCGCCGCACAGTGATAGAGGCTGAAATTGAAGAAATCAAAATCAATTTGGAAGTTCTGATCGCAAGTGAGGATGTTATTGTAACAGTTACAAAGGAAGGCTATGTGAAGAGGACAAGTCCTCGTTCCTTTGCAGCCTCCAATGGACAGGATTTCGGCATGAAGGATTCAGATCGTCTGCTAGCACAGCTAGATATGAATACGACAGATGTTCTGTTATTATTCACAAACAAAGGGAATTACTTATATTGCCCTGTCCATCAGCTCCCTGATATCCGCTGGAAGGATCTTGGGCAGCATGTTGCTAATATCATTCCAATTGACGGTGACGAATCAATTGTAAAGGCTCTTCCTGTGAAGGATTTCGATACAGAAACCTATTTACTTTTTGTCACAAAATATGGAATGGTGAAGAAAACAGAGCTTAAGCTGTACAAGGCACAGCGTTATTCTAAACCTTTGGTCGCCATTAATTTAAAAGATGATGATGAAGTGATTGATGTCCATGAAACAGATAGCTCTAAAGATCTGTTTATCTCTACATACAATGGCTATGCATTATGGTTCCCTGAGGAAGAAATCAGTATCGTTGGTACAAGGGCAGCAGGAGTAAAAGGGATTAATTTAAAAGACGATGACTATGTAACGGGCGGACAGATAGTTGAGAATTCACTTGAACAGTCAGTTGTCATTGTTACCCAGCGTGGTGCTATTAAGAAGATGAAATTTGCTGAGTTTGAACGAACTTCACGTGCAAAACGAGGTTTTGTCATGTTAAGGGAGTTAAAAGCAAACCCACATCGAATTATTGGCTCACTCGTTATAAAGGAAAATGATTCAATCATTATTGAAAGTGAAAAAGGTGTTATTGAATCCGTGGGAGCCTCAAGTATTCGCTTTAATGATCGCTACTCAAATGGCTCCTTCATTATGGATGAAGGGGAAAGCGGACAAGTAATGGATGTTTGGAAACAAGAGGCTTCACAAGGAACTAATAGGACTGAGAAATAAGCAAAAATCCCTGCTTAATTGTATAGCGGGGATTTTTTAGTAAATTTCTTTAAAGCATTAAATCGCACTCACCTTTACGGAATTTGTATCATTTAGATCTGAATCATTCAACAAGACCATTGGAAAATTCGTCACACACAAATCACCATTTTCCTCACCAAATCCGTAATTCTGTTTATTTGATAGAAAGGAGTAAATATGCTGATTGGGTCCTAAGCTTGATGACGCTCCACGGTCCATTGCATTTACTTTAAAAACAAACAAGTTCACGAATACAGGTCCAAAAATCCCCATTTTACCGCCTCCTGTTTTTACGGTATCAAATTTTTTTCAAATGATGATGGGCTATCGATAAGATCGCGATCATCCACACTGCTTTGTGTTCCTAAAAAGCAGCTATCATCCCCAAAGTTTTGTCCGTAACCCATCGTTTTCTTATCGGCATTATTCCAGTCGGCCAGCAAATTTTGTCCAATATTTACTGCAGAGCAGTTTTCAAAGGAATTAATTTTCAATAGAAAAATGTTAATGTTAATAGATGCACCTGCCAATGGAGTTCACCTCCTTATCGAACTATATTCAGAATGAGTAATTTTATGATTTTTAGAAAGGAGGAAACGAGCATGGATTTTGAAAAATTAAAGCAGTCGCTGGAAATAGCCCCGGAAATATCAATCAGGTGATTTTTGGAACGGGATGCTTGATCAATCCTCCTTTAAACAATTTATGAAAGAAAATATGGATATGGGGCCAACCACCGGAATTAGTCCGAATGAAGCGGCAAACTCATTAGGGCGGCGTCCGTCTAATGCGAAATTTCCTTCTGTTGATATTTATATGACTGATCTTGAAGTGATTGTTCTAGCCGATTTAGCTGGATTTAAAAAAGAAGATCTCCAAGTATCTGTTTCTGGAAATAAACTGTTATTAAAAGGTACATCTTCCTTAATCGTTAGTGGCCAAGCCATTATTCAAGAAAGAAATCAAAGGCCATTTGAGCGAATTATTGACTTGCCAGAACCGACAGATTCCAATCAGATTAAAGCAAAATTCCAAAACGGGCTGCTAATTCTTACCTATAAAAGGCTATACATACAAGAAGAAAGAGTACCGATCGAATAAGCTATCCTTTTTTCTCTGATTGTGTATCAATGAAGTCGTAAACCTCGATGCTCCACTGTGGATTTTGAAAAAAACCTCGGTCTCCATTATGTTCACAAAACCTTCCACACGATGATTTTTTACATGATTACCAACTTGCATCGTGGAGCTTACCTAGATTCTTGCATACCGATCAACACTATTAATTTTTATACCTTGAATGTTGATGTTTGTTCGGTTCATCAAATTACTTCCCTTCTTTGAAAATAAATATCAATAAAAATGTGAGGATAATCATATGCCTATAAAAGGATTATTCAACAAAAATCAAAATAATGAAAACATTAATAAGAAAATAGCTGAACTCGAAAAATGTATTTAAAGCTTAATGCCCTTGAGCTTCGTGTGAACAGGCTGGCAAAGCTAGAAGAAAAAATATATTCGCTTCTTAAGTGGAAGGATGAAGTTTCAAAAGATCAGCAGTCGAATCGTTTTTCAAGACAAAATTATTCAGATTTATCGAAGGAATTACAATCAGTTGAAGCTTCGTTAATTAAGAAAATAGATCCCTTTTTCGAAAAGGTTCGTTATTTGTCAACTTATATATATGAACTCGAGCAAAAAATACTCACGGTATCTGTTGTTGAATCCTCAGATGCAATTGCTTTAGACGAGCAGCAAAAACTTGCTTCTCTTATATCGTATATCCATGATTTAGAGCACAAAATCTCCTTGCAAAATGAAAGAGAAATGGCAATGCTTACAAGAATAGATGCTCTTGAAGAAAAGTTTGCAGGTTTTCAGAGTAATAAGAAGAATGATGAACAAGCGGTTGTAATTAAAGAAATTCGCATCGATAAATTTTATTTAGATAAATATGAGCAAAATAATAATTTTGCCCAGCTAGGGATTAAAGATTTAAGTGGAGCGCTGAATATTGGGGCAACCTATGGACGAGACGTGATGCCGAAAGAGGTATCTGAACAGCTGAAAGAAGATTTATAAGACTTAACAAAAATAAAAGAGGATAAGGAAAGTCCCAAAAGTGAACAATCTGTAGGGGAATCATCTGAGGAAACAGAATCTACATCTGATGAACCGATTTCTTTTACAGAAATTTCAATTGAGGAAGAGGATTAAAATTTGATTAAGTACTGTCTGGATGAAAAAATGTGTTTACTTCTGAGGCTTGATCAATTAAATACGGATAGCAATGCACACGAGATTTCTCCTATGGAGTATCGTGTGCATTTTTGTTGTTGATTGATTTTTAATTTGATTTTTTAAACACAGATATCCTTCCTCAAGGGAAAGAGGGACCAAGATTCAGAAAAATATCGGCGAAAATGTCTTTAATCAAAGCTATGAAGGATAAAATTCAGCAAGACATCCGGAAAATGTTCAGAACAGAACGATGATTGTGAGGAAAATTACCAAAAAATTTTACATGAATTTCCTAATAATGGGCAAAATTATTATGATAGAAGTATAGGGGGGAAGATACATGAAAAAGGAATTAGTGTTTGCCCTGGCTGCATTCTTTTTTTTATCGTTGTCAGTAATGACAGGTACATATGCTGGTGAAAATAAGATGAAAATGATTACCGTATCCAAGGAGAAGGCAGAACTAACGGGTGATGGTAAAAAGGATACCATTATCATTAAGGGACTGCCATACGATGAGGACACCGAGTTTTTAAAAGAAATATATTTGAAAATCACTACATCAAATGGAAAAACATTGACTGCAGAATTTGATGGCGGTTTTAACCCAAGAGCTACGTATGTTGACTTAAATCATGACTGTCTAAAAGATATATTCGTAACCATTGATACTGGAGGCAGCGGCGGGATAACAAATCACTATTTATTTACGGCAAAAAATTCTGCATTAACAGATTTAACGGTGCCAGAACCGCTCGTCGTTAACAGTCAATTTTTAGATGGATATAAAGCATCCTTAGCGATTCAAGAAACTGGTGAATCCTATACATTTGATTTAAGCAATCGGGCTGAAGATTATGAAAAAACTGGTCTTTATCAAAATGGGAAACTAAGTGAGCCAACAGAGCTAATGATAGATTCGTTTTCTACATTGAAACCGGTGAAGGTTGACAGTATTCAATATGGATTAAAGGGAATTCAGGCTGTCAGCGGCGCCTATCATGCAGACAGAATCGCTATAATTGAGTCCTTATGGCTTTATAAGGATGGAAAATGGTTCTTAAAGAATACAAGAGTCATGGAGACCAATCTTCAAAAGAAGAAAAAGTGAAAATTAGGCAGTTGCCACGTTTTCTGGAAATGGACATGAAATAAGATAAGTGGATTTCCTATTTGTTGTAAAGGAGGGCGCTTATCTTAAATTGGATGTATCTCAGCTTAGTGTTACGTATTTGCCGCCTGCAACGGAAATTAGACCTGTAGATGGCAGAAAGTATACACTGATGCAATCTCTATTTACAGGTGAATGGTTTTTAAATATTGGCTACAGCTACCATGCTAATCATGAAAACATAAAATTTCGTCTCTGGAACTCTTCGCCAATATTTGAATGTAGCCATGCAGCCGATTGAAACATAAGTTTATTTTATTACTCTTTATCTTCTATAC
>NZ_JBALOZ010000184.1:0-10291 GCF_036965125.1 Bacillus sp. JJ1503 | reverse complement strand
AAAGGAGTGACTTAACTATGAAAAATAAAGATGAAGAATCATTAAAAATGAGTTATGAATCTGATGGAAAAATGAAGAAAAAATAAAAATCGGCAAGGTAAAAGAAATGAAAATGCTGACTTTTTTAATAGCACACAAAATAGTGAATGAATTAGGTCAAGCAGACACTCTAAATCAGTGTGTCTGTTTTTTTTGATAAAAACATAAGAGGACAAATAACATTATTATGTAAACTAATTTCAGTAAAATGAAGTCAGCAAAGTACCTGAAATAAATTTAATTAATGACTGGAACAATTACCAAGAACCAAAACAAAAGCACACACAGGAGTGGCTATTTTAAGATATATCATAGATTCTGATCAATTATCGGTATAATCATATCTAGGGCAAAACCTCCTTCAGTAATAATCTCATTTAAATTATAGTTCTCATTAATATTTTATTTTCAAAGCTATAAAAATTTTTTCACAGAAATAGCAATATGCCTCTGAAACTCCTTCGATAACTGTATCCTTTGAACAATGTGGACATTCCCATCCCATATACCATTTGTTTTTTTAGGTGTTTCTGTTTTCAATTGATTTTTACATTGCTTTCACCTACTGCTCATGCTGATGAAGATAATCCCTTATTAATTGTAATTTTTCATTGTCCTCATCCAAGTAATAATTGAAATTTTGAAATGTAATGTGACGGGGACAATTGTCAGTTTTTGTTGCGACATGTGAAAAAGCATCCCCTTAATTGGATTCGTTCATCCTACGAGAAAGCGCTGCACGTTTAAATACGTTGTTTGATTGAGGGCTTACAGTGGAAATTTCATAATGACCATTTATTATCAAGGCTTTGTTGCCCGACATACAGAAAATAATAAATTCTGTAAAGGAGGGCCTGTCTATATTTATTCACAAAAGGTAGAAGAATTAATAAAAAGGCAGGGAATTACAATTGATATTGGAAAAGAGCCACCTCGGAGTCCTAAGTTGAAAATTGACTAAATTATCAAGTTATCTATATTTGTTGTTACGCTAACAGGGGCGTGTGCGGCTGAGCCTAGGTCGTATTGTTCAAATAAGAAAAAAATTTTTTAAGGGATATTTAGCTATTAAATAGAATTCAAAAATCTTAAAATATCTTGATAAAAGGGCTTTTACTATGAGGTTAAGGTGAAGGGAAATGGTGTCATACAATAAAGTGGATGGTGGAATTTATTCAATAATGGATGGGTACAAGCATTACCATTTATTTTATAGTAATGATTTAGATGAAAAATAACTTTGGGCAGTTTTGATAGACTTTTTAATTAAATTATGAAAAAGAGGTGGCCTATGAAAATATTGATTGCTTTTGTCATAATTATTTCAATACTAGCTGGGGCTGGGACAGTACTGGTAGCGAGTAAGAGTGACAAGAATTATAGTGGCTCAACTAAAAAAAATACTACTAACTTAACATTCATTTATGCTATCGTTATATTATTGTCTGTCATTGCGCTTGGTGTGTATATTAGTAAAATTGTTTAGTGGAAAGCAATGTTAAATACCCTATTGGTCGTGTGACTCAATAGGGTATTTATTTGTATTATTGAAAAAAGTAAGGAAAATTAGGTTACAATATATAAAACAAAATTTTAAAAAGGGATGCAAATAAATGGACTGGAATATTGACCGAAAAGCTAAAAAACCGATTTATAAACAAATTGCTGAGTTTATTGAAAATGGCATTGCTGATGGAACTTTTCCTCCAGATAAACCACTACCCTCTGAGAGATACTTAGCTAAAGGGCTAAATATAAATAGAAGCACTGTTGTAGCTGCATATGATGAGCTTGAATCAAATGGTCTCATTCAACGTAATCGTGGAAGTGGTACAACTATTAGTAAGGATATATGGGGGATCACTAAAAAGCGTATACCTAGTTGGAACAAATACATTGAAGCAGGGACGTTTTTACCTAATTTACCGATCGCTCAAAGAATACGTAAAGAGATGGAAGAGCAGCAATTAATTAATTTAGCCAGTGGTGAATTATCGGAGGATCTCTTTCCGGTGAACGCGTTAAGGGAGATTACTTCAACTCGGTCTTTTATCGGTAGGCTAGGTTATGATCATCCACAGGGGAGTGTAGTATTAAGGACTACCATTACAAAGCATGTGAAGGAGTTTCGAAATATCGATACAAATCCCTCATCTATTCTCATTACTTCGGGAGCTCAACAAGCTTTACACCTAGTCGTTCAATGCTTATTAAAGCCTGGTGATGCAGTAGTGATTGAAGATCCATCCTATCATTATAATCTCCCAATATTTAAATCAGCAGGTTTAAAAACTTTCTATTTACCAGTAAATGACGATGGTGTAGATCCAAATGAATTACTAGAATTACATAAAAAACATCGGATAAGAATGATATTTTTAAATCCAGCTTTTCAAAATCCAACAGGCACTTTGCTAAAAGAGAGCCAGCAGAAAACCATTTTAGAAATATCATCAGAACTTGGAATTCCTGTAGTGGAGGACGACCCGTATAGTTTAACGTCTTTTAAAGGAGAAGAAGTGTCAACATTAAAATCACTCGATAAACATGGGAATGTGTTATACATTAGCTCTTTATCAAAAGTCGTTGCTTCAGGTTTAAGGATTGGCTGGATTATCGGACCAAGATCGGTCATAGAGAGATTATCTGATGCTAAACAACAAATTGATTTTGGACATGCTAGCTTTACCCAATGGATCGCTAACGATTTTTTAGAATCAGAGCATTTCCATTCTCATATCAAGAAATTAGTGAAGGAATTAGAAAAGCGGCGCCATCAAATTGTATCAAGTTTTAATCATTATCTAAAGGATCAAGTGGAGTTTACGATTCCTCAAGGTGGAATCCATATTTGGTGCAAATTAAAAAGAGATGTAGATGAAATGAAACTATTGGAAAACTCCATAAAGCGAGGAGTTATCTATGTCCCAGGGTCCATGATGGGATCCAAAAAATGTTATGCGCGTTTTACTTTTGCTAGAGAGAATGAAGAGACTATCAATGAAGGAATAAAAAGGTTTGCGGACGCACTAAAATCAGCGAGATAAAGAAAGAGAATCTTGATTTCATTCATGGTTCATTTTTTATTTTAGGCTGTGCTCATATACAATGTTGAATTTAGCCTTATGTGTATGACGTGAACAGGTTTTATTCGGTATGAGTAATGTAGCGAACCTATACACATAAGGCGTTGTAAGAATCAACAGTTCTCTTAAATATGTACATCAAGCCATTTTTTTTCTACTATTTGAAATAGTAAACTTTTGTAGATACTCAGATCTAAGACTATAAGAAGCAACTTTCTTCTTCCACTGTTTGACTACGTCAACGTGGTCATCGTAACTATAAATATAAAAATTCATTTCTTTTTTTCTACTTTTTACGTTGATGACAAATGGAATAACATTAGTCTCTGGATGTAAAAACAATTTTTCATTGCCCGGAAATATATGGTTTTTTCCTAAAAATTGAGCTTCATTAAAGTAGTCATTAAATCTAATTTTTTCTTCCTTTTTTAAGTGCGTTCCGTTAAATATTACAGTAATATCTTTTGAATCAAGCTTTGGATGAAGTGCAAATTTACCTAAAACCCATCCCACAAGTGCACTTGGGGGACACATTGAAAATGTTAAAATTATTCCAATTACTATAACAGCAATAGTCGTCCAAATCATTTCATATCAACTCCTTAATTTAATGAACGGAAGTCAAACAAATAATAAATAGGCATCCCTTAACCACTTCCCCTTCGTACTATCATAGATTAAAATTCATTAGAAATAACCATCCAATCCTTTATTTGTTTCCTCATCCACTTCGAGGTGTGAATTGGATGGGGAAAAAAGTGTAGAAGTGGATGATTAAAATACATTTAAATTCATTATGATAGAAGTGTAGGTTATCCACAACTCACATTCATCCAAAATGGTTTGGTGTGTTAATTGATTCACAATTACTCTATTAGGGAGGCGGAGTAGATGAACTTTGCGAAATTAATAGATCATACATTACTCTTACCTGTTTCGAACAAAAAAGAAATCATAAATTTGTGTCAAGAAGCAAAACAATATGGCTTTGCATCTGTATGTGTAAATCCTACATGGGTAAGCCTATCAGCAGAACTTTTGCGAGATTCAGAGGTAAACGTGTGTACGGTTATAGGGTTTCCTTTAGGTGCGAATACTCTAGAAACAAAAGTATTTGAAACGATAAATGCCATTAACAATGGAGCTAATGAAATAGATATAGTAATAAATATCGCGGCATTAAAAGATAAAAACTATGCATATGTAGAAGAAGAAATACGATCAGTTGTGGTTGCTGCCAAAGGAAAGATTCTAGTTAAAGTTATTATAGAGGCATGTCTATTAACTAATGATGAAAAAGTACAAGCATGTAAATTATCTGTCAAAGCTGGTGCAGACTATGTCAAAACTTCAACAGGCTTTTCTCTATCCGGAGCAACTGTTGAAGATGTTGCTAACATGAGAAAAGCAGTTGGACCAAATGTTGGGGTGAAAGCTTCAGGGGGAGTTCGTGACATGGATGATATAAAATCAATGGTTGATGCAGGTGCATCAAGGATAGGAACTAGTTCTGCTATGAAGATTTTGGGATTATATTTAGATACATTCATTCAAACTAACGAAAAAATTAATCAAATACAATGATTTAAGATGGGTATCTAAATGGGGGTTAGTTCCAGATGTGATGACCAAGGGTGGAAGTCCCATCGTTGGCCCACTTGGTGAATAAGTTGCTGAATCTGTTTGGGGAAAAGAATAAATGATTATTGCGGATTTAGATTATGAGACATTTTGACCAAGTCAATTTGACCTCGATTCAGTGGTGCATTATTCAGGCCAGATTTTTTAAATTATTAATTAAACAAAGAAATGCAGGAGAATATCATTTGGAAGAACTAACCTAGTTTCTATCGATTAAATATATTATGGTGTTCTCTTTTCAATTACACCCTTCGCTCTATTTTTATTTAACGGAAGAACACTTTAATCGTCTATTACATCTATGAATCTACTACTTTAATTTAGATGAAAGGGAGGGAGGCATATGGTTTCTCAATTTGAAACTCCATTATTTACTGCCTTGAAAAAACATGCTGAAAAGAGCCCTATTCAATTTCATATACCAGGTCATAAAAGAGGAAATGGTATGGATCCAGAATTCAGAGAGTTTATCGGAGAGAATGCTTTAGCAATTGATTTAATAAACATTAGTCCTTTGGACGATTTGCACCTGCCAAAAGGTATTATCAAACAGGCACAAGACCTAGCTGCCAAAGCCTTTGGGGCAGATTATACTTTCTTTTCTGTTCAGGGGACTAGTGGAGCTATTATGGCGATGATTATGTCCGTGTGCGGTCCTGGGGAAAAGATACTAGTACCGAGAAATGTTCACAAATCTATCATGAGCGCGATTGTGTTCTCCGGAGCTGTACCTATTTTTATTCATCCAGAGGTCGATCCAAACTTTGGTATTTCACATGGTATTACACCGGATTCTATTGAAAGGGCCATAGCCCAACATCCGGATACTAAAGCCGTTCTGGTTATCAATCCAACTTATTATGGAATATCTGGCGATTTGAAAAAGATCGTAGAAATTGCCCATTTGAAGAACATTCCTGTACTAGTAGATGAAGCGCATGGAGCACATATTCATTTTCATAAAGAGTTGCCGCTTTCCGCAATGGAGGCAGGGGCTGATTTGGCAGCAACAAGTGTCCATAAATTAGGCGGCTCGTTAACACAAAGCTCTATATTAAATTTACGAGGAAATCTTGTTTCACCCAAGCGTGTACAATCAGTATTAAGTATGTTGACAACTACTTCAACTTCATATTTATTATTATCTTCTCTAGATGTTGCTAGAAAATCCTTAGTTACTGAAGGACAAGCCTTACTCGAGGATACAATTCGAAAAGCAGAGGAAACACGTAGGGAAATCAACAAAATCGAACATCTCTTCTGCATGGGGTATGAAGTATTAGAGTCAAGTGCCGCAGTTGCAATGGATCCAACGAAGCTGCTCATTTTTGTAAAAGAATTAGGATTAACTGGTTATCAAGTAGAAAAATGGCTTCGAGAAAGGTTTAACATTGAAGTTGAATTATCTGATCTTTATAATATTCTTTGTATTGTAACACCAGGTGATTCTGTAGAGGAATTGTCTACACTTGTCTATGCAATGAAGGAGCTTTCAAAGGAGTTTAAAAGTCAGGCTAATCATCTGATCGATAGTTCTGTTCTACTGCCGAAAATCCCTTCACTAGCATTCACACCACGGGATGCTTTTTATATGGATACGGAAGTCATTCCATTTGATGATTCTGAAGGCAGAATTATCGCTGAATTTATCATGGTATATCCACCGGGGATTCCTATCTTTATTCCAGGTGAAATTATCACGAAAGAAAATTTGGAATATACCAGGACAAATATCGAAGCAGGACTTCCTGTTCAAGGTGCAGAAGATGTTGAACTAAAAAAAATACGCGTAATTAAAGAACATTTAGCGATTCAATAAAAAGTGATAAGTGGCAGCGAATAGCACTACAAAATAAGGAGTGGACAACATGAAGCAACAAGAATATCGTTCTCGGATCGTTACATTTATTTTCTTGCCTTTTTGTATTATCATGTAATTCAGAACAAGCAACAAGTCAAAACCCAGTGATAGAAACCGAAGACATGCAGAAAAAAGAACAGATATGTAATGAAGGAATGAGATGGACTCATGATAATCCAATGGCACCTACAGCAGGAAATTGGAGCGCGCTTGAGTTTAAAGACGGGAACACCTATAAGGTGGATGCCCCGCCTGCAGATGATTCAGATGTTACAAAAAAGGAATTAGAAGAACTGGTTAAGATAACAAATGAACGTAAAGAGGAAGATATTGAACTCGTAAAATACTGGGCTAAAACACCAAGCCCAAACACACACTGTTTTGCCATAACAGAGGATTTAATTCAAGCTAAATTAAGGGAGGCACCTATGAAATACGAAATTATATTGTTTGATGTGGATAATACATTGTTAGACTTTAGTATGGCAGAAATAAAAGCACTGCATAATGCTTTTGTAGAGTTTGGATTACCTACCGGGTTGTCAGATTATAAAGCAAGCTACGAAGAGATCAACAGGATACTATGGAGCGAGTTGGAGCAGGGGCTTATCACTATATCTGAACTAGGAGTAGAAAGATTTAGGAGATTGTTCCTTAAACATGATCTTGAAATCAATGCAGAGCTATTCAGCAGTGTTTATCTTAGATTATTGTGCGAGGAAATTCATCTTGTAAATGGAGCTGTAGAATTATGTGAAAATCTTACCGATCATCGGCTAGCTATAATAACCAACGGATTCACGGAAGTGCAGACAGCAAGAATTGGAAGTTCTCCACTTCGTAATACTTTTGAGCAGGTAATTATTTCTGAAGAGACTGGCTTCCAGAAGCCCGAAAAAGGTATTTTCGATTATGCGTTTTCGAAGCTACAGATTACAGAAAAGACTAAGGTGTTGATGGTAGGCGATTCCTTGACCTCTGATATTCAAGGGGGAATTAATTACGGGATTGACACCTGTTGGTTCAATCCGCATCTTAAGGAAAACGATATAGGTATTAAGCCAACGTATGAAATCCGAGAGTTAACAGATCTTATAAAGATTGTAAAGGAAACTAGTCAATGCTCAACGAAAGTTCAAACCAACCACATAGTAACCATATAAAAACTGTGCAATAATCTCCTCATAAGATAGAGAATAGAAGTCTGTAACATGTAGTGCAACCTCTATTCCAAGAAAAAGAGCATGAAAAAAACTGCACCTCCAATTGTTAGATGGTGTCTAACAATTGGGGGGCAGTTCAGAGTAAGGATAAGCGCCCATCTAGAATGTTTATAAAATAACTTGAATGAAGTTTCGTCATTTCACTGTACTACGATGTTGTTCTCTTCAACAAGATATTAATATTAAAAAGACGTCCGGCGCGGTCTGAACGTCTTCTTTGTTTTATTTCCTTATTCATTAATTGTTCCGGTAGTCAACTTAAGGTGTTTCTGAAACCAGCTTAGAATATGTTCCAGTCGAATCACCCGATGCCAGGGGTTTCCAGAACGTGACAGCTCATGGGTATCATTGAGAAAGCGGATCATGCGCACGTTACGTCCCTGAAACTTCAGGGCAGTATAAAATTGTTCACCTTGTTCAATAGGAACTCGAAAATCGAGGGTGCTATGAATGATCAAGAGCGGTGTTCGAACATTGGCCACATACTTGATTGGCGAGCGCTTCATGTACTTTTCCGGAAACACCCAAGGTGGCCCCCATAATCATCGGCCTTTAAAAATCCGCCATCTGACGTACCAAAGAGACTATACAGATTGCTGATGCCTCTCATCGAAACGGCAGCTTTGAAACGGTGGGTTTGAGTGACGATCCAGTTAGTCATATAACCACCGTAGCTTCCGCCCGCAACACCAAGACGGTTCGGATCGAGCGTTCCCTTCGATAGAACGTAGTCCATTGCCGCCATCAAGTCCATATAATCATGGTTTCCCCAATCGCCTCGGATGGCTGCGACAAATTCTTGTCCGTAGCCCATGCTCCCACGAGGGTTAGTATAAATCACGGCAAAACCTTGTGAAGCTAGCAACTGGAATTCAAGGAAGAAGACATAGCCATACATAATCATCGGTCCACCGTGAATTTCCAGGATCGTAGGAATTAGACTTCGTGCGGGAATCCTCCCAGGCGGATAAAGAATCCAACCTTCGACCTCCGGACCATTCGCCGAACGCGAGGAAAAATGGATCGGCTCGGAAATGGCGAGCAGACTGAGCCAATCTCGGTTCACTCTTGTCAGCCGACGTTTGTTGGTAATCGTTTTCTTAGAGATGTCAGCAACCCAGATGTCATTTGGCAGCGTAGCTGTAGTAATGGCCATAGCCACCTGACGAGTGTCCAGAGTAAAGCTTACATTGTAGATGACTGAATTCCCAGTGGTCATTTGAATTGCTTGATTATCTGGAATGGAAAAGCGCCAAAGTTGAACTGCTCCGGCTTTACTTACACATGTATAAATGTTTTGACCATCAGGAGCCCAAGTTAAGCTAATCGAAGGCTCTTTATGACCGCGGATGTCCCCAATGGATTTATCACCTATGGGATAGGGGAAGCCGTTAGTCAATTCCCATGGCTCTCCCCCGGATGCAGCAACCATCCAAATGCCTGGGTTCGTATAACCGCCGTAGCTCCGATCATGTCCAACATAAGCAATCACTTGTCCATCAGGAGACCATGTCGGATGGTTGGCAGGCCCTTGACTTCGAGTTAACCGGTGAGGTACTCCCCCTGTAGCACCAATCACCCAAATATCATTGACCAAAGCGAGGTCCAAACGTTCTGGTGTCCTGTTACCGGCTACGGCGATGTATTGTCCATCGGGAGACCATGCTGGGGAAGAGTAGTTGTAGTCGCCAAACGTGAGTTGCTGGAATTTACCACGATCAGAACCGACGACAGGGATAGTGAAAAGGTGCCAGTGTTTCCCGACTAAATAACCAGTGGTGTCCAACTTATACTTAAGACGATCAATGACGAGTACATCTTCTGTAAACCGTTGTCTTGGTGTTTGTTTTCGACCAATATCATCTTCCGGGCCTTCCGAGCCAACATGAACTACACAAGCGATGGTTCGGCTGTCTGGAGACCATACAGGAATGCCACTGACATACCGAATACTAGTAAGAGCTTCGGCTTCGCCACCTGTACTGGACATAATCCAAAGCTGGGAATGTCCTCGCCGGGTAGATACGAAAGCAAGCCACTTGCCGTCCGGGGACCAACGGGGAGCAAAATCAAGTCCGGGACCGGAGGTGAATTGTTGTGGGGCGGTTTCTCCGGAGGTGGAAACGATCCAGATGCGGCTGCTATATTTATTGGTATCCCTGTCCATCTTTGTTTCAACATAGACAATGCTCTTACCATCAGGGGAAATTTGCGGATCACTAACGATTTTTAATTCAAACAGATCCTCAGGATTTAACGGCCTCTTCATTTCCAATCATTCCTTTATTTGTTTTGCTATATTCTATTTAATTTTGTATCCGGATAGACCGGGTGATTCTGTATTCCTTCTGGTCGTTGCTCTTTCTTTACTTGGAATAGGATGGAATTTTGGTCTGATAAGTGGTACAGCTCTAATTGTTGATTCAATAGAACCTTCAACA
>NZ_JBALOZ010000183.1:0-2744 GCF_036965125.1 Bacillus sp. JJ1503 | reverse complement strand
TCAGTGGGGGATGAAGGCCCCCCCACTGATTGAAGTTTCACTTTATCTTATAGGAATCTAAATAAATTGTACGTGACTATAATCACTATTTCATAGCCATATAATAAATTTAATCTTGAGAATAAAAAAGAAACCCAATAACTGGGTTTCTTTTTCTGCCAAAACTGCTTAAATAAATTCCTGAATTAATTTATCAAAGTGAGCCTGATCCAAATTAAGATCAGCTTGAGTTAATGGCTGCTCAGAGTAGCCTTTTAATAACTCTTGGTATGATTTGCGCTCGGTGTTTTGATAGATAAGGCCTGTTACAAGTCCATCATGCTTCATTAATGTTTGCATCGCCAGTTCACGGTTAGAAGAATCATAGCCTTCAACATCGCTAAGCTTTGTTAAGTTCTCTTTAAACCAGTCATATGTGTTCACTTTATTATAAGTTACACATGGGCTGAATACGTTAATTAATGAGAAACCATCATGGTTAATTCCTGCTTCAATTAAAGCTGTTAAGTCTTTTAGGTCTGTTGAAAAGCTTTGGGCAACAAATGTTGCTCCAGCAGTTAGAGCCATTTCCATTGGGGCAATAGCTTGTTCAATTGAACCCTCAGGCGTTGATTTTGTTTTAAAGCCTGCTGCTGAACGCGGAGATGTTTGACCTTTAGTTAAACCATAAATTTGGTTATCCATAACAATATACGTAATATTTACATTACGGCGAATAGCGTGGATCGTATGGCCCATTCCAATAGCAAAACCATCACCGTCACCGCCAGAAGCGATAACTGTTAAATCTCGGTTTGCCATTTTAACACCTTGTGCAATTGGAAGGGAACGCCCATGGATTCCATGGAAGCCGTATGAATTAATATATCCGGAAATACGTCCAGAACATCCGATACCTGAAATAACTGCTAGATTCTCAGGCTCTAAACCAACATTTGCAGCCGCACGCTGGATAGCCGCTTGTACAGAGAAATCTCCGCAGCCTGGGCACCAATTTGGCTTTACACTATTTCGAAAATCTTTAAATGTTGCCATTTAGAACAACTCCTTGCAATTTGTGTGAATTTCATGTGGCAAGAATGGATTTCCGTCGTATTTTAACATTTTGTGAATCTTCTCAGCATGTCCGACGTTCATCTTAATAATGTTTGCCAATTGCCCAGTAGCGTTGTTTTCAACAACAGCGATCTTTTTAGCAGATTTTACGAGCGGCAATACTTCATCTGTTGGGAACGGATGAATTAAACGTATTTGTGCATGGTTCACTTTCAAACCATCCTTTTCAAGGCGGCCGATTGCCTCTTCAATAACGCCACGAGTTGAGTTAAAGCCAATGATTAATAAATCAGCTTCTTCATGTGGTGCATTTTTGTGAACAGGTGTATTAAATTTAATGTTCTCGATTTTACGGAAGCGTTTATCCATTTGCGCTTTACGATTAATCGCAGATTCAGATGGTTTTCCTGTTTCATCATGCTCTACACCTGTAACATGGTGAATACCATTTTTCATACCAGGAATAACACGTGGTGAAACTCCATCTTCAGTTACTTCATAGCGCTTAAAGTAGCTACCATCTGCTTCAGGTAAATCTCCAGTTTGAAGCTTTCCACGGCGTACTTCAACCTTATCTAATTCTAGCGGTTCAACCGTTTGTTTACCTAAAGAAAGTTGAAGATCTGAAAGAATAATAACAGGGCATTGATATTCTTCAGCAAGGTTAAATGCTTCAGCTGTATCATAAAACGCTTCTTGTACAGTACTTGGAGCCATTACGATTTTTGGAATTTCTCCATGAGTACCATATATCATAGACATTAGGTCAGACTGTTCTTGCTTCGTTGGCAGACCTGTTGAAGGACCTCCACGCTGTGTATCAACAATTACAAGTGGAGTTTCAGTCATACCAGATAATCCGATGGCTTCCATTTTCAATGCTAAACCTGGTCCAGCTGAAGCAGTTAGAGAACGAACTCCGCCATAGTTAGCTCCGATTGCCATTGTAACCGCAGCAATTTCATCTTCAGTTTGTATAACAGCCCCGCCAAGCGGTGGAAGCTTCTTTATTAAATATTCCATAATTTCAGACGCTGGTGTAATTGGGTAAGCAGCCATAAAGCGGCAACCGCCTGCAAGAGCACCTAAAGCGATGGCATCGTTACCAATCATAAATAAACGCTTTTTGCCATCAGCTTTTTCAAGCTCCATTAATTCAGTTGCCCCAAGGTTTTCTTTCATAAAGTCAAAGCCAGCTTTAATGGCTTCCATATTTTTCTCAACAACTTGTTGGCCTTTTCGTCCAAAAATCTCTTGAACTACTTCTTCAAATACGTTAATATCTAAGTTCAATACTGCGCAAGTTGCTCCAACTGCAACCATGTTTTTCATTAGGGATGTTCCCAGTTCAGTTGCTAATTCAGTGAATGGAACAGCATACATGGCCGCACTTGTATCTTCAGGCTTATTAGGACTGAATTTGGCATCCGCAATAATAACACCTTTATCATGTAGTTCCTTGTAATTAAGATCAATAGTTTCTTGGTCAAAAGCTACCAAAATATCAAGATCATCAGAAATAGATCTTACTTGAGTAGTACTGACACGGATTTTATTGTTCGTATGACCGCCTTTAATTCGTGAAGAGAAATGACGGTAACCATACAAATAGTAGCCTAAACGATTTAATGCTATTGAGAATATTTCTCCAGTACTCTCAATACCTTCCCCTTGTTGCCCTCCAACTT
>NZ_JBALOZ010000182.1:11546-12673 GCF_036965125.1 Bacillus sp. JJ1503 | reverse complement strand
TTATTTTTATAAGAAAGATGCAGGATTAAAGCTTGAATCCATCGTGTTTTTCTAAATTATGTGTTTGAGTCAAACTTCTAGCCGTGCATATTTTTCCTCCTCAAGGAAATACTGTTTTTTGTACAGCAGCTCCTATGAGGAGGGAAAGAATTGACTCGAAATAAAGTAGAAATTTGCGGTGTTGATACATCAAAGCTTCCAGTTTTGAAAAACGAAGAAATGAGAGAACTCTTCAAGCAAATGCATAAGGGGGATATAACCGCACGGGAAAAACTCGTTAACGGTAATTTACGCCTAGTTCTCAGCGTTATCCAACGCTTTAATAACAGGGGTGAATTTGTTGATGACCTATTCCAGGTCGGCTGTATCGGTCTAATGAAGTCTATTGATAATTTTGATTTAAGTCAAAACGTTAAGTTTTCCACCTATGCTGTTCCCATGATAATAGGCGAAATTAGAAGATATTTGCGTGATAATAATCCGATACGCGTCTCTCGTTCATTAAGGGATATTGCTTACAAGGCATTGCAAGTAAGAGAACGATTGATGAGTAAAACATCGAGAGAGCCGACAGCAGTTGAAATTGCGAAGGAGCTTGATGTGCCGCATGAGGAAATTGTATTTGCTTTAGATGCAATTCAAGACCCTGTGTCCTTGTTTGAACCCATTTATAATGATGGGGGAGATCCAATTTATGTGGTGGATCAATTAAGTGATGAGAAGAGTAAGGATATTCAATGGATTGAGGAAATAGCGTTAAAAGAAGGAATGAGAAGGTTAAACGATCGGGAAAAGCTAATTCTGCGAAAACGCTTTTTTCAAGGGAAAACTCAAATGGAAGTTGCTGAAGAAATCGGCATCTCCCAAGCACAAGTTTCGAGACTTGAGAAAGCTGCCATCAAACAAATGAATAAAAATATTCAAAGCTAAGCTGCCGTTTTGGCAGCTTATTCTTTTTTCTATTAATAGATACGATAATTTATTATGGATAGTCATATATATTCTATATCGATGCGAAATGATGGGAGTGGGAGGAAATGATAAGAATATCAGAATTCCAAATGAAGGATGTCATAAATGTAGCAAATGGAAAGAAGCTTGGCAATGTTGGGGATATAGATATCAAT
>NZ_JBALOZ010000182.1:0-11457 GCF_036965125.1 Bacillus sp. JJ1503 | reverse complement strand
ATTAATGCTGTTATTATTGGGGGAACTGGGAAGGTTTTAGGTTTTTTTGGCCGGGATGAAGATATGATTATTCCTTGGAAAAATATCCTTAAGATTGGGGAAGATGTCATCCTTGTGCGTTACCAGAATGGTAATATGGAGAAAGATGTCGATGAAGATGTGTAAATAATGTCTTTTAACTGTGAAGAGTGGCTATATTATGGTAAACTATAGAAAAATATAATGGGGTTTAATAAATGGAACCATTTATTTTGAAAAAAAGCGAGTATTTTGTTATTAATGAATGGGCTGAGAAGTTTCCCGGTTTACGTGCGGGATTTACGAGTAAAAATGGCGGAGTTAGTGAAGGCGCTTATTCCTCTTTGAACCTTGGGCTCCATGTAAATGATTCAGTGCAATCTGTTAGACAAAACCGGGAACATATGGCTGAAAGATTAGGATTCCCACTTCATACATGGGTGAGTGCAGAACAAACACATGACATACACATAGAAAAGGTAAATAGAGAAAACGGCGGGAGAGGCTCTTTACTTTATGAGGATTCCTACAAAGCAACAGATGGCTTTTTTACAGCAAATTCTGGACTGCTGCTAACCTTATGCTACGCCGACTGTGTACCCCTTTATTTCTGTCATGAAAAGACTGGAGCAATTGGTGTTGCCCACGCGGGCTGGAAGGGAACAGTCAATGGGATTGCCAGCGAAATGGTTTCAATGTTTAAGAAAGAAAATATGGACATTGAAGGAATTCATGCAGTAATTGGACCATCCATTTGCGGTAAATGTTATATTGTTGATAATCGTGTTATATCAATAATAGACAAAAACCTAGCCGATTACCATCCTAAACCTTATACTCAAATAGAGGATAATCAATATTTTCTTGACTTAAAGCAATTAAATAAAGATATTCTAATTAAATCAGGCGTCATGGAAAAAAACATAATCGTAACAAATTTATGCACCAGCTGTGAAAACAAAGATTTCTTCTCGCACCGAAGAGACAAAGGGAAAACAGGAAGAATGATGAGTTTTATTGGCTGGAAGGAGGATTTCTAGTTTTAAATGAAGGTCATTGAAAATCTAAAAAAAATTCAAATGAAAATAAAAAATGCTTGTGAAAGATCTAATCGAAATATTGAAGATATTAAGATTATCGCTGTAACCAAATACGTATCGACTGAACGCGCCCTTGAAGCGCTTGATGCGGGTGTTATCCATTTAGGAGAAAATCGAGATGATGGACTCCTAGAGAAATGGGAAGTGATCAAGGACAAGCCGGTATGGCATTTTATTGGTGCTTTACAAACTAGAAAAGTGAAAAATATCATTGGCATAGTTGACTATATTCACTCTCTTGACAGATTGTCGCTTGCTCAAGAAATAAATAAGCGTGCAAACAAGCAAATAAAATGTTTTATACAAGTCAATGTATCAGGTGAAGAATCAAAGCAGGGAATTCATCCTGAAGAGGTTAAGAAGTTTATTGAGGAGTTAAGTCAGTATCCAAATATTCTTGTATGTGGTTTAATGACAATGGCTCCGCTAACTTCTGATGAACAACTGCTAAGATCATGTTTTCAAAAACTTAAAAAACTGCAGATTGACATTCAACAGATGGAATTAGATTACGCACCTTGTCATGAGCTATCGATGGGTATGTCAAATGACTTCGAGATTGCTATTGAAGAAGGAGCGACAATGGTCCGGATTGGAACCGCTCTTGTAGGAAACGAGGAATAGGAGGTTTGTAAAATGAGCATAAAATCAAAGTTTAAAACATTTTTCTTCTTAGATGATGAATATGATGATAGACAAGAAGAATATATGGAAGAAGAGCCCGAACAAAAACAGCCTCAATCTCAAAAACAGCCCGTGCAGAAGAATAATGTCGTCAGTCTTCAAAGTGTGCAAAAATCATCAAAGGTTGTATTAATTGAACCACGTGTGTATGCAGAAGCACAGGACATTGCTGACCAATTGAAAAACAGAAGAGCAGTTGTTGTTAACCTACAAAGAATCGATCGGGACCAGGCAAAAAGAATTGTAGACTTCTTAAGTGGAACCGTCTATGCGATTGGCGGGGATATACAGAAAATTGGGACTGATATTTTCTTATGCACCCCTGATAATATTGAGGTTTCAGGTAATATTTCTCAAATCATGCAAGAAACTGAATTCGAAAGTTCGAGGTGGTAATATTTAATGGGTATTATACTTAGTGTGTTAACATCGATTATTTACTATTATTCATGGGCATTAATCATCTATATTTTATTGTCCTGGTTTCCAAATGCTAGGGAGTCAGGAATTGGGCAATTTTTAGGAAGAATTTGTGAACCTTACTTAGAACCGTTCAGAAAAATAATTCCACCACTTGGTATGATTGATATATCTCCAATTGTGGCTATTTTAGTTCTACGCTTTGCATCAAGCGGATTGCACCAGTTGTTCGTTTGGATTGCATAATTTGAAAGCTACAGGGCTCTTTCCAAGGCCCTTTTTTGTTTTCTTATTCCAGAGGGGCAGTAAAATGAAAACAAAGGATGCTACTTAAAGGAGTATTGTAAGTAAATGTCTATTTACCAGCACTTTCGTCCAGAAGAAAAAGGTTTTATTGATCAAGTTCTTAACTGGAAGAACTCCGTGGAAATTACATATGCACCGAAATTAACTGATTTTCTTGATCCAAGAGAACAGGAAATCATCAGACAATTAATTGGAATTAATAATGATGTAAAGATACAGTTGTTTGGCGGCTTTGATATGGCTGAGAGGAAGCGTGCCTTGTTATATCCAGAGTACTTACAGCCAGAGGATGAAGACTTTCAAATATCTTTATATGAAGTTGAATATCCGAAAAAGTTTGTTAACTTGGAACATCCTCAAGTGCTTGGCAGCCTAATGTCTCTTGGGCTAAAAAGGATGAAATATGGTGATATCCTTCTTGAAGATGATCGGATACAGTTTTTAGTAACTAGAGACATTGAACACTATATTTCTACGCAATTGAACACAATTGGCAAGGCCTCTGTCAGTTTAGTGAAACTGCCATTAGCCAGTGCCCTTCAGTCGAACGAAATTTGGTCTGAACAATCTGTAACTTCAACATCTTTACGGTTAGATACAGTTGTTTCTGCTATTCATAATATTTCAAGGCAGAAATCTCAAACTTTAATTCAACAGGGTCTTACTAAGGTGAATTGGACTTTAATTGAAAATCCATCTTTTGAAGTGAGAGAAAGTGATATAATTTCAATTAGAGGGTATGGCCGTGCAAAAATTATCTCTTTAGAAGGAAAAACGAAAAGAGATAAATGGAAAATCACCGCGGGAAAACAAAAATAATTATTAATATTGCAGGATTTTGCTACAAGTTGTCGAATTAATATTAGATAGATATTTATTAGACCAAGTACATAATTATTACTACTGAATTTGGGAGGTGGCCAAGATGCCATTAACACCGTTAGATATTCATAATAAAGAATTCAGCAAAGGATTCCGAGGTTATGATGAAGATGAAGTAAATGAATTTCTTGACCAAGTGATTAAAGACTATGAAATTCTAATTAGAGAAAAGAAGGAATTAGAGGAAAGACTAAATGACCAAAACGAACGGATTGGCCATTTTACCACAATTGAAGAAACGTTAAATAAATCAATTATTGTAGCCCAAGAGGCTGCAGAAGAAGTAAGAAGAAACGCACAAAAGGAAGCAAAGCTTATCATTAAAGAGGCTGAGAAAAATGCGGACAGAATTGTCAATGAATCATTATCAAAGGCAAGAAAAATTGCCCTTGAAATTGAGGAATTAAAAAAGCAATCGAAGGTATTCCGAACTCGCTTTAAAATGCTAATCGAAGCTCAGCTTGATTTGTTAAATAACGATGACTGGGATCATTTACTGGAATATAAGCTTGACGCTACCGAATTAAAATCCGCTCAAGAAGAGGATTCATTAGCTTGACGAAAGCAGAATATATCGCATATAATCTTAAAAAGAATGTAAATTATGAACATTAACTATGAGAGGGACAGTACAAATTTCATTGCTTAGCAGGCATTGTCAGCGAACCAGGGAAGGTGAAAGCCTGGAGTAAGCGGAGATTTGGAAGATCACCCTTGAGTTCCTTTGTTGAACATCCTTTAAGGATCAGTAGATAAAGGCGAGTCATTCACGTTAAGAATTTTTAAAGCGGATAGAAGTTTATTTATTATTCTATCTACAAGGGTGGTACCGCGGGAAATAATACCTTCTCGTCCCTTTTTGGGATGAGGGGGTTTTTTTATTTTTAGAAGCTCTAGCCACATCAATAATTGGTTTAATGTTGTTAAAAATGGTAATCATGAAGCTAGTGAAAGCTACGGGAGGAAAAGGAAATGGAATACAAAGATACTTTATTAATGCCAAAAACAGAATTTCCTATGCGTGGAAATTTACCAAACCGTGAGCCCGAAATTCAGGCTAAATGGAAAGAAATGAATATTTATGAGAAAGTTCAAGAACGTACAAAAGGCCGTCCAATGTTTGTTTTGCATGATGGGCCTCCATATGCAAATGGTGATATTCACATTGGCCATGCTTTAAATAAAATCCTCAAAGATATGATTGTCCGCCATAAGTCAATGAGCGGTTACCATGCTCCATATGTTCCTGGCTGGGATACACATGGTCTTCCGATTGAGCAGGCACTGACGAATAAAGGGGTCAAGCGTAAGGAAATGACTGTTGCAGAATTCAGGAAGCTCTGCGAACAATATGCATATGAACAAATTGACAGCCAGCGTACTCAGTTCAAACGCTTAGGAGTAAGAGGGGATTGGGAAAATCCTTACATTACCTTAAAGCCTGAATATGAAGCACAGCAAATTAAAGTGTTTGGGGAAATGGCGAAAAAAGGCTATATTTACAAAGGCTTAAAGCCAGTATATTGGTCTCCATCTTCTGAATCAGCATTAGCAGAAGCAGAAATTGAATATAAAGATAAGCGCTCTCCATCCATCTATGTAGGCTTTAAAGTAGCTGATGGCAAGGGTGTATTAGATGAGGACACGCAAATCGTCATTTGGACAACAACACCTTGGACAATTCCTGCTAACCTAGGGATCGCTGTTCATCCTGAGCTTAACTATGTTGTTGTGGAAGAAAAAGGTCAAAAGTATGTTGTTGCAGCTGACCTTTTAGAAGCAGTTACGAAGGAAGTAGAATGGCAGGACCCTCAAGTAGTTAAAACAGTTCAAGGTTCAGAACTTGAAAATATTGTTGCTGTCCATCCATTATATGGACGGGATTCTCTTGTCATATTAGGAGAACACGTAACGATTGATGCCGGTACTGGATGTGTTCATACCGCACCTGGTCACGGGGAAGACGACTTCTATGTTGGTCAGAAATATGGACTTGATGTATTATGTCCAGTTGATGACCGCGGATATATGACGAAGGAAGCTGAGGGTTTTGAAGGGTTATTCTATGATGAAGCCAATAAATCAATTACCGAAAAACTTGATGAGGCTGGGGCGTTATTAAAGCTTTCATTCATTACCCACTCTTATCCACATGATTGGAGAACAAAAAAGCCAGTTATTTATCGTGCAACAGCACAATGGTTTGCTTCCATTAAAGATTTCCGTAAAGAGCTTTTGGATGCTATAAATGAAACAAAGTTTGTACCTGCATGGGGCGAGACTCGTTTATTTAATATGGTTCGTGATCGTGGAGATTGGTGTATTTCACGTCAGCGTGCTTGGGGTGTGCCTATTCCTGTATTTTATGCAGAAAATGGAGATCCGATTATTACGGATGAAACCATTAATCATGTTTCCAACCTATTCCGTGAGCATGGATCAAACATTTGGTTTGAAAAAGAAGCAAAAGATTTACTTCCAGAGGGCTTTACACATCCTGAAAGTCCAAATGGGGAATTTACGAAAGAAACAGACATTATGGATGTATGGTTCGATTCAGGCTCGTCACACCAGGCTGTATTATTGGAGCGAGATGACCTGCAAAGACCAGCTGATCTTTATTTAGAAGGATCTGACCAGTACCGAGGATGGTTTAACTCATCTCTATCCACAGCTGTTGCTGTTACTGGAAAGGCTCCTTACAAAGGGATTCTCAGCCATGGATTTGTTTTAGATGGTGAAGGAAGAAAGATGAGCAAGTCATTGGGCAATGTTGTCATTCCAGCCAAAGTAATGAATCAATTAGGCGCAGATATTTTAAGGCTTTGGGTGTCTTCAGTAGATTATCAGGCCGATGTTCGTGTTTCTGATGCGATTTTAAAGCAAGTTACTGAGGTATACCGCAAGATTAGAAATACTTTCCGTTTCTTACTAGGAAATCTTGCTGACTTTGATCCAAACACAAATGCTGTTTCCTTTGAAAACTTGCGAGAAGTAGACCAGTTTATGCTTGTAAAATTAAATAAATTAGTTAAGACTGTTCGAGAAGCCTATGAACATTACGAGTATGCCGGCATTTATCATGCTGTTAATAATTTCTGTACACTTGATTTGAGTGCGTTCTATCTCGATTTTGCAAAGGATATTCTCTATATTGAAGGGAAGGATCATCCTGATCGTCGTGCTATTCAAACCGTTCTGTATGAGTGCTTGATTTCCTTAACAAAATTAGTTGCACCTGTTCTTTCCCATACGGCAGATGAGGTTTGGAGCTTTATCCCTTCAGTTAAAGAAGAAAGTGTTCAGCTAACTGATATGCCAGAGTATAAAGAACTGCCTAACGCTAAGGGACTAGAAGAGAAATGGACATCATTTATGAAACTTCGTGATGATGTTTTGAAGGCTCTTGAAGAAGCGCGCAATGAAAAGGTAATTGGTAAATCACTTACAGCGAAAGTAACAATGTTTGTAGATGAAAAGGCGAAGAGCTTACTTGATTCCATTGATGAGAATGTTAAACAACTATTCATTGTTTCTGGTTTTGAGGTAGCAGGAAATTATGAGGATGCTCCTGAAGATGCTCTTAAGTTTGAAAATACAGCGATCGTTGTTTCTAAAGCTGAAGGAGAAACATGTGAACGCTGCTGGATTGTTACACCAGAAGTGGGTCTGGTTGAAGAATTTAATACATTATGCCCTAGATGTGCAGATGTTGTTAAAACGCAATACAGCCACTTAGCATAATATTTTTATGAGGAGGGTCAGACTCCGCAAGGTATATCTTGTGGAATCTGGCCCTTTGTTAATTGTTGTACTCACTGTAAAAACTTACACCGACTTTTAAATATGCAAGCGGATATAATAGGTAGAAATAAATAGAACGGAGGAGCATAAATGGATGCCAAAGCAGAACCACTTTATTCGGAACTCCGTAAAACACGAATGGAACTTATGGAAAGGTTAGAGGACAATAATTCTTCATCCCTTATTAAACCAATCATTAAAGCAGAACTATTAGATGTGGAAGATACATTAAATAAAATTGAATTAGGTCTTTTTGGCAGATGTGAAATTTCAGGTGAACTGATTCCTGAAGAGCTGCTAACTATGGTACCAACAATAAAATCCTTGGATGACTATGAAAAAATCGACTGTTACTTTAGAAAGGGGATATTTCATTAACAACAGGATTACTGTGTTTTTTATAAAGAATGTGCTAAAATGCAAAGGTAATACTATGAAAATGTGGGGGTTGCCTTTGTGTTTTATTACATAATTGCTTTACTAATTATTGCACTGGATCAGTTCACAAAATGGCTTATAGTCAAAAACTTCCAATTGGGAGAAAGTGTGGAAGTAATCAAAAATTTCCTCTATATAACCTCTCATCGAAACAAAGGTGCGGCTTGGGGAATTTTGCAAGGCCAAATGTGGTTTTTTTATGTAATAACGGTCATTGTTATCATCGGAATTATTTATTACATTCAAAAAGCTGCAAAAGGCAAACTGCTGCTAGGTGTATCTTTAGGCTTTATGCTAGGGGGAGCGATCGGTAATTTTATTGATCGTGTTTACCGGAAAGAAGTTGTTGATTTTATTAACACTTATATTTTTGGCTATGATTTCCCTGTCTTTAATGTTGCTGACTCCGCATTAGTAATCGGTGTTGCTTTGCTTATGATACAAATGCTGCTAGAAGAGAGAGCGTTGAAAAAGGAGAAATCTCATGGAGAAAATGGAACACATCATTCCTGAGGAACAGGCGGGTGAAAGAATCGATAAGGTTCTTACATCATTAAATAAGGAATGGTCTAGGACACAGGTTCAGCTGTGGATTAAGGATGAGCATGTTCTCGTCAACGGACAAAAAATAAAGACAAATTATAAATGCAGTCTGAATGATCAAATAGTGATTCAAATTCCTGAACCAGAGGAATTAGACGTTGTANNTTAGTTGTCAATAAACCTAAAGGAATGGTTGTACATCCTGCACCTGGGCATTTAACAGGTACACTTGTTAATGGGCTTATGGCGCATTGTAAAGATTTGTCTGGGATCAATGGGGTCATGAGACCAGGGATTGTTCATCGAATTGATAAAGATACATCAGGTTTATTAATGGTGGCAAAAAATGATCTTGCCCATGAAAGTCTTGTGAATCAGCTAGTTGAAAAAACTGTAACTAGAAAATATAAGGCGATCGTTCATGGTGTAATCCCTCATGATTACGGAACAATTGATGCCCCTATTGCACGTGATCAGAAAGACCGGCAAAGTATGGCTGTTGTTGATAATGGAAAAAAAGCCGTTACACATTTTCATGTTCTCGATCGGTTTAACGATTATACGTTCATTGAATGCCAGCTGGAAACAGGCAGAACACATCAAATTAGGGTACATATGAAGTATATAGGCTACCCGCTTGTTGGAGATCCAAAATATGGCCCGAGAAAAACTCTTGATATAGGCGGACAGGCATTACATGCAGGTATTTTAGGCTTTGTCCATCCTAGATCAGGTGAATATATGGAATTTGAAGCCCCATTACCGGATTATTTCGAGCAATTAATGGAACAGCTCCAAAAATAATGATTGACATATGAGTGTATGTAAAATAAAATTACTATAGTTAAATAAGTCCTTTAATCACAGTCCCGTGAGGCTGAGAAGGAAGCGGATAAGATATCAAGTCATCTATTGTATGACTTGATCCTTAATGAACGCCTATATCCTCTCGCCATAGCGGCGAGAGTTTTTTTGTAAAGGGGTGGTTAACATTTCAGAGAAAGCAATCGTTCTTGATGAACAAGCAATAAGGAGAGCATTAACGAGGATTGCCCATGAGATCATAGAAAGAAACAAAGGTATTGAAGGCTGTGTTCTTGTCGGAATTCGAACTCGGGGAATATATCTTGCAACTCGGCTTGCTGAAAGAATCGAGCAAATTGAAGGAACAAAGATTGCTGTTGGGGAACTAGATATAACGCTATATAGAGATGATTTAACAAAAATTACAGCGAGTCAGGAACCACTAGTCAAAGGGTCGGATATACCTAAAGATATTAATGACCAGAAGGTTATACTGATTGATGATGTTCTTTATACAGGCAGGACAGTAAGAGCTGCTCTTGATGCATTGATGGATATCGGCAGACCTTCTACGATTCAACTAGCAGTCCTTGTTGATC
The DNA here is from genome assembly GCF_036965125.1 of Bacillus sp. JJ1503. NCBI lineage: Bacteria > Bacillati > Bacillota > Bacilli > Caryophanales > Bacillaceae > Bacillus > Bacillus sp. JJ1503. Next base: position 1,859 of record NZ_JBALOZ010000182.1, on the reverse strand, counting down.
GTGGACATAGGGAATTGCCAATCAGGGCAGATTTTGTTGGAAAAAACATTCCGACTTCAAGTTCAGAGAAAATTGTTGTGGCATTAAAGGAAGTCGATCAAGTCGATCAAGTAAGTATATATGAAAACTAAATAACCCTTTTTAAAAGCAGTCCTGTGAGACTGACAAAGGGGGAATTACACATACAGAATGTCCTTTTCTGTATACCTGTACCCTCTTTGCGCAAATTTGGCAAATGAGGGTTTTTTTATGGCTACTGGGAAAATCAAAAGAAATAGATATGAACATCAACTAGTAGGAGAGGTATATGATGAACAAACCAGTATTAGACATTAAAGATGTTCCATCACCAATGCAATGGTTAACATTAAGTTTACAGCATTTATTCGCCATGTTCGGCGCAACAGTATTAGTTCCGTATCTTGTTGATTTAGATCCTGCCATAGCCTTAATTTCAAGCGGCTTCGGCACACTGGCCTTTCTTATGATCACTAAATGGAAGGTTCCGGCCTATCTGGGCTCATCATTCGCCTATATCATTCCGCTGCAAATGGCAGGAAAAGCAGGCGGAATTGGGGCGATGATGATCGGAAGCTTTATGGTAGGTCTCTTGTATGGGGTTGTCGCTCTTATTATCAAAAAAGGCGGCTATCGTTGGCTAATGAATCTTCTGCCGCCAATAGTTGTCGGTCCAGTCATCATGGTTATCGGATTGGCTTTATCGGGAACAGCAGTAGGAATGGCGATGAATAACCCGGTAACAAGCGAATATAGTATGCTTCACTTCTCTGTAGCGCTTGTCACATTAGCTGTAACGATTATTTTCTCGGTTTACTTTAAAGGGATGCTAAGCATGATCCCAATCTTAGCTGGAATCATTATAGGGTATGTATATGCTCTTGCAGTAGGAATTGTTGATTTTACAGGTGTTCGGGAGGCAGACTGGATTGAAGTTCCTGATTTTGTTTTCCCATTCGCCGACTACAATATAAGCTTTACATTAGATCTCATGCTCTTAATGCTGCCTGTTGCAATCGTTACAATTTCTGAGCACATCGGACACCAGCTCGTCCTAGGAAAGGTAGTTAACAAAGATTATATTAAAGACCCTGGTCTACATCGTTCGCTTCTTGGAGATGGGACAGCAACGATGATCTCAGCGATCATGGGCGGACCGCCAAAGACTACGTATGGTGAAAACATCGGTGTACTCGCGATCACTAGAATATATAGTGTGTATGTATTAGGCGGTGCAGCCGTTTTAGCGATTATCTTCGGGTTTATCGGGAAAGTTTCAGCTCTCATCAGCTCTATTCCTACACCTGTTATGGGCGGAGTATCAATCCTTTTGTTTGGAATAATCGCCTCATCTGGATTGAGAATGTTAGTGGACAGCAAAGTAGACTTTGGTGACAAAAGAAATCTAGTGATTGCTTCGGTCATCCTAGTCATCGGCATTGGCGGAGCACATGTCGATATCGGACCATTGCAGATCCAGGGAATGGCTCTTGCAGCGATTTGCGGAGTGGTTTTAAACTTGATTTTACCTGGCCGAGAGCCGGTAAAGGATAATATGTTTGAAACAGAATTAGAATAAGGTTAATCAGTATAACGCCTTTTAAGTAAGTCCAGAGAGATTTGAAAGGGTGTTGAAGTGATTGGGTAAAAGGAAATCATTGCTTCCTTTTGCCAACTTGTCTCTTCAACTCTTCAGCACCCTGACAAAATGTCAGGGTGTTTTTTTTAGAAGATAAGGGAGGGTTTATGAATGAAACATTTACTAACGACAACTGAATTAACTATTAATGAAATTAACGAAATTCTTGAAGATGCTCAATACTTTTTAGATGGTGGTACAT